>JBASIK010000240.1:0-2266 GCA_049654745.1 Bacteroidales bacterium | reverse complement strand
TAAGTGGTCCGGCAGGTTTATGATTGCCAAGAAGTTCCACAGCCATGTCTTTATAACCGTCGTCTACAACGGGTCCGTTATCGCTAGTTACGATAATGAGTGTTTTTTTATCAAGTTTAAGTCTTTTTATGGTATTAAGTATTTCACCTACTGACCAGTCGAATTCGAGGATTGCATCACCGCGTGGTCCCATTCCGCTTTTACTTGCAAAGCGGGGATGAGGAACGCGGGGCACGTGGATATCGTGAGTGGCAAAATAGAGGAAGAAAGGTTTATCCCTGTTTTTTTCGATAAACTGAACAGCTCTCCGGGTGATAGTGTCGGCCATATCTTCGTCGACCCACAGGGCTGAGCGGCCACCGGTCATATAGCCTATCCTGCTTATACCGTTAACAATGGTCATGTCGTGGCCATGGCTTGGATGCATTTTAAGCAGTTCGGGATTCTCCTTTCCGGTAGGCCAGTCGCCGATTTTCTTCTGATAGTCAACCTTGATGGGGTCTGAGGGGTCGAGGCGAAGGACGCGTCTGTTCTCTACATAGACACAGGGGACGCGGTCGCCGGTGGCAGGAATAAGGAAGCAGTAGTCAAATCCTATGTCCAGCGGGCTGTGGGTTATTTCGCCATTCCAGTCGGGGCCACCTGCGGGACCAAGTCCAAGATGCCATTTCCCTACCACACCTGTTGTATAGCCTGCTTTTTTCAGAACAGACGCAATAGTAGTACGGCCTGGTGCAATTATTGCCGAAGCATCACCGGGCAGGACATTTGTTCCTTTACGCCTCCATGCATATTCGCCCGTTAGAAGTGAATAGCGCGAAGGAGTACTAGTAGCCGATGTGCAGTGAGCATTTGTAAATTTCAGTCCCTGCTGTGCTACCCTATCGATGTTTGGCGTTTTGATTGAAATTGCGCCGTAACAGCTTACATCACCGTATCCTAGGTCGTCGGCGTAGATGATTATGATGTTAGGTTTTTCAGCTTTTTGCCCGAATAAAGAAAATGTCAGATTAGCTGCAATAACCGCAAGAGTACCTGGAATCATTTTATTATTCATAAATAATTGATTTACAATATATTACATAAATACTTTAATTTTCTGTCTGTTCAAAAGCAAACCTGAAAATATCTGATTTTGTATGTGCCTGCTTCATAATCTCATCTATCTTCTTAACAATATCACCATGTTCCTCTGATACGTCTTTAGTTTCTCCCGGGTCATCAGAAAGGTTGTACAGCTCAATCTTTCCCTCAGGGTCTTTGTTAACATTGAGTCGTACGCCTTTCCAGTTGCCCATTCTCACTGCCTGCTTACCTCCCTGTTCATGAAATTCCCAGTACAGATATTCATGCTCTTTTTGTTTCTTTTTACCGAGAAGAGCAGGCAGAAAAGAGATTCCATCGATGCCTTCTGGAGCTTTTGCTCCTGTAATTTCAGCAAGAGTTGGCATTACATCCCAGAAAGCCGATACATGATCTGTTTTCGAGCCTGCTTTTACCACGCCAGGCCATCTTACGAGCATAGGAACCCGGATACCTCCTTCATAGAGATCCCGTTTGTAGCCTCTGAGTGGGCCGTTACTATCGAAATAGTCAGGATCTGCTCCGGCTTCGAGATGTGGTCCGTTATCTGAAGTGAAAAATACAATAGTCCTTTCTGAAAGGTTCAGCTCTTCAAGCTTCTGGAGTAATTCTCCAACATAATCATCGAGTTCAGTAATCATTGCAGCAAAAGCTGCATGCCCTTCGGGTTGCGAGCCGTAGGGGCCCTTTCTGAAATTAGGGCCGTCATCAACTCCCTTGAATGATTTTTCAGGCTCGAATTTACTCCTGAACTTCTGCATATATTCTTCTTTTGCAAAAAGTTCCGCATGTGGAATAGTTGTGGGGTAAAACAAAAAGAAAGGCTTATCTTTATTTTGCTCGATAAAATCAATTGCTGCCCGGTGAATGAGATCGGCGCTATATGCTCCTGTTTTACCACTGTCGTTTTCATGCAGAAATATTTTTTCGTGGTTGTGCCACAGGTATTCAGGATAGTAATTATGAGCCAGCCGCTGGCAGTTATAGCCGAAGAACTCATCAAAACCTTGTGAATTTGGATCACCTTCGGTATCTATGAAACCAAGTCCCCATTTTCCAAATGCACCTGTAATATAACCTCTTGCTTTAAGCATCTCGGCTATAGTGACCGATGCTGCCGGTAAAGGCCATTGACCTTCTGGCTTCCATTCACGATTTCCTCTTATGGGGGTATGTCCCGTGT
>JBASIK010000239.1:0-9862 GCA_049654745.1 Bacteroidales bacterium | reverse complement strand
ACAGTGGGATCTTGTTATAAGGGTCAATCTTAAATCTGTATTCAACCTTACAAGAGCCGTTCTAATGCCGATGATGAAACAAAAAGGGGGGTCTATTATTAACCTTAGTTCTGTTGTGGGTGTCTCAGGTAATGCAGGCCAGAGCAATTATTCAGCATCGAAAGCAGGAATAATTGGATTTACAAAAAGCGTTGCCAGGGAGGTTGGCTCAAGAAATATTCGGTGCAATGCTCTGGCACCTGGATTTATTATGACTGAAATGACTGATAAACTACCCGAAGAAATTAAAAAAGAATGGACTGAAAAAATTCCGCTCAAACGCGCTGGTACACCCGACGACGTGGCTTCAGTCGCACTGTTCCTAGCATCTGACCTTTCTTCCTATGTTACAGGACAGGTAATAAATATTTGTGGAGGAATGTTGACATAATTAAATTTTTTGTTATATTTACACCATCGCAGGGCGCCTATCCTTTTAGCACGAGGAAATGCAGCGAGACATATTTATTCCACACACTTTCTTTCTAAAAACAGCGCCCTGCTTTTTTTATATATGTTCTTAATTATATTCTGTTTAAATGCATAATCTGATATTAATACTGATTATTGCAATCCCGGTGGCAGGATACTTAACCGAAAGGTACCTTAACTACCTTAACTCTAAAATGTGGTCACCTGAACTTCCTGACCGGCTTAAGGGAATATGCGATGAAAATGAATACCGGAAAACACAATTCTACCAGAAAGATAATAACAGACTTTCACTATGGTCCTCTACATTCAACCTCGTAATTTTACTGCTAATGATTATTTCAGGTGGCTTTGCCTTTGTTGATAATCTGGTTAGAAGCATAACAAGCCACCCTGTGTTAATGTCCTTAATGTTTTTTGGAATCATCGGTCTTGCTACTGATTTATTGAATATCCCTTTCAGCTATTACGATAACTTTGTAATAGAAAAGAAATATGGTTTCAACACAATGACTATCAGAACATTTATCACTGACCATATTAAATCGTGGATACTTGCCTTAGTTATAGGTGCTCCTGTTCTTGCACTTATTACATGGTTCTATTATAAGACTGGAAAATCATTCTGGATATATGCATGGATTTTAATTACAGTTTTTACAATCTTTATAAATTTCTTCTACTCTGAACTCATTGTTCCTCTGTTCAATAAACAGACTCCCCTTCAAGAAGGTTCTCTTAGAAACAAAATTGAAGAATTTGCCAGGAAGACAGATTTTCACCTCAGTAATATTTATATAATCGACGGTTCAAAAAGAAGCACAAAGGCCAATGCCTATTTCTCTGGTTTTGGCTCAAAAAAAAGAATTGTTTTGTATGATACATTACTTAAAGAACTTGAAGAAGATGAAATCGTAGCAGTTCTTGCCCATGAAACCGGACACTATAAAAGAAAGCATATTATACATAACATGCTTGTCTCTATATTGCTTACTGGTCTTACTCTGTTTCTTTTTTCACTGGTAGTTGATAGCCCGGCTCTTTCAAAAGCACTTGGTGCAGAATATGCAAGCTTTCACCTTGGATTGCTGGTGTTTGGAATTCTGTACAGCCCTCTGTCTCTTGTAATAGGACTGATAGCAAACTATATTTCAAGGAAAAATGAATTTCAGGCTGACGCTTTTGTTAAGAAATACAATTATGCTGTACAACTATCAGAGGCTCTTAAAAAACTGTCAGTTAAAAATTTGTCCAATATGAATCCCCATCCGGTATACGTATTTTTCCACTACTCGCATCCACCACTTCTGGAAAGACTTAAAAAACTTGAATAAAAGATTAATTGATCAAATAGTAATCTATTCTTATATTTGCACCGTTTCTGCCTCCTTAGCTCAGTGGTAGAGCAGCTCACTCGTAATGAGCAGGTCGCGGGTTCAAATCCCGTGGGAGGCTCAAAGGAAATACAGATCCTGAATTCTTTGTATAAGTTCCTGCAAAATGGTGTTTGAGTACTTTAATTGGATTTATTTTTCTTTTATTTTTGCAGGTGAAAAATTCTAATGCGGGAATAGCTCAGTTGGCAGAGCATCAGCTTCCCAAGCTGAGGGTCGCGGGTTCGAATCCCGTTTCCCGCTCAAACCTCCGAATCTTATTTCTGGAGGTTTTTTATTTCAGTACAGTGTTGCTCAATCAGATAAATCCACGGATTTTTACCGTCGCGAACAATATCCGATTCCTGCCATGTTCCACTCCTGGTAAAACCTGTCAAGAAACCCGGCCATATATATATGTCTTTCCTCGGCAAGCTTTTTTGCAGTCTCTGTATTCATCAAATCCTTTAGCTTGAGCAGTTTGTCATAAAAGTGCCTTATTGTCGACTCCCTATGTCCTTCTGGGTCGAAAAGGGGTACACCCGTAAATCCTCCGTACGAAAACGCCCTGGCAATACCGATTGCCCCAATGGCATCCAGTCTGTCAGCATCCTGAATAATCTTGAACTCATCTGTAATACCTTTCCCCTTATATCCTTTGCTGAACGAAATGTTCTGACTAATAAAAACTATCTCATTAATCACCTGTTCATTAAGTCCGGTCTCCAAAAGCATTTTTCTCATTTTACTGATTACATCTTCGCCTGAATTATCGTTAAATTTTCTATCGCCTATTTCATGAAGCAATGCAGAAACTTCAACAATCAAAGGATTACCCGATTTTTCTTCCTTGCAGATAAAAAGAGCAATACGCCTGACCCTGTCAATATGCCACCAATCATGTGCACTGTCATGCTTTGTAATGTTGTTAATTACAAAATCTTCCGTGGTCTGGATAATTTTTTTTGAATCCATTTGTCAAGTGATTTATTGCTGTTTGAACTTACAAAATATATTTTTGCAATAAAAACGTACCAGAAATAAACCACAGGGAAATGAAAGCAGAAATTATCACAATAGGTGATGAAATCCTGATAGGTCAGACTGTTGACACAAATTCTGCCTGGATCGGAGCTGAATTAAGTAAACTGGGTTTCGAAATAACACAGATCTCTTCAATACCCGATCGTCGTGAAAGTATTCTTAAAATCCTTTCAGAAGTGACCGGCAGAGCAGATGTGGTTATTATTACCGGTGGACTTGGACCTACCAGTGATGATATAACAAAACAAACATTATGCGAATTTTTTAATACTACACTTGTAACAAACCAGGAAGTTCTGGGAATGATTGAACTTATGTTTCAGCGAAGGAATTTGCCAATGACTGAAAATAACAGAAGGCAGGCAGATGTTCCTGCATCATGCAGGGTACTCTTCAATGCCGCTGGAACAGCACCGGGTATGTGGTTCGAAAAGGGGGGAACCATTTTTATTTCACTGCCAGGTGTGCCACTGGAAATGAAATATATTATGAATGAACATGTATTGCATGAACTGAAAAAGAGGTTCAGCTCACGTATTATAATCCATAAAAACATTATGACCTATGGCACATTTGAAGCCCGCCTGGCAGAACTGCTTATCGATTTTGAGGCACAACTTCCTTCCAATATCAAACTGGCATATTTACCTTCCCTGGGGATAATAAAACTGAGGCTCACAGGCTCAGGGAATAACCTGGTTGACTTGTCGAAACAGATTAATGAACAGGTACAAAAACTTTATGCCACAATACCTGATTATATCTATGGTGAAGATGAAGAGACACTTGAAATGGTATTGGGAAAAATATTAAAAGAGAAACAATTAACAATATGTACTGCCGAAAGTTGTACAGGTGGAATGGTAGCACACATGATCACCAGCGTACCTGGAAGTTCGACATATTATAAAGGTTCAATAATAGCATACGACAATAGTATCAAAAAAAACATTCTGAAAGTCAAGGGAAAAACCCTGAAAGAAAATGGTGCTGTTAGCAGGGAGGTAGCTGAAGAAATGGCAGCTGGAGCCCTTAAGTTGTTTGATTGCGATTTCGCTGTAGCTACAACAGGTATAGCAGGACCTGACGGAGGTACGCCAGAAAAACCTGTTGGTTCTGTCTGGATATCAGTAGCTTCAAAGAATGGCGTTACTGCTGAAAAATATCAGTTCCTGCACGACAGGGAAACAAACATCAAACATTTCTCTATCGCAGCACTTAATATGCTCCGTTTACGAGTTCTAGGCAAATAATTTGTAAACACTGTTTAAAAAAGTTTAATAAAAATTTGTTTAATACAATAAAAATGACGTAATTTGCGCGTCAATTTTATGGATAAATTTTTAACAGGAAATAGACATTAAAATGGCACGTATCTGTCAGATAACAGGGAAAAAAGCTCAGAGGGGTCATAATGTATCCCATTCAAAAAGAAGAACAAAAAGATTGTTTCTTCCGAATCTTTTTGAGAAAAAATATTTTTTACCTGAAGAAAACAGGTGGATAAAACTGCGAGTCAGTGCAGCAGGCATCCGGCTGATTGATAAAAAAGGACTGAGCGCTGCATTGAAAGAAGCTAAGGAAAAAGGCTATATTGTTAACTATTAAAAAAGAAATACAACATGGCAAAAAAAGGAAAAGGAAACAGGATACAGGTAATTCTCGAATGCACCGAACATAAGGAGAGTGGTTTGCCAGGTACTTCAAGGTATATTACAACAAAAAATAAAAAAAATACTCCTGATCGCCTGGAAAGGAGAAAATATAACCCGATTCTAAAAAGGTATACTGTTCACAGGGAAATAAAATAATCTGAGATATGGCAAAGAAAGTAGTTGCAACATTAAAAACAGGTGTGGGTAAACACTTTGTTAAGTGCATCAAGATGGTAAAATCTGAAAAATCAGGGGCTTATATCTTCAAAGAAGAGGTAGTCCATTATGACCACGTAAAAGATTTTTTTAATAAGAAATAAATTAAAACACTGACCCGAGAAAAAGCTTTCTTCAACATGAAGAGGGCTTTTTTTGTCATTATCAAGGCCTGCTTAGAAAAGACAAAATGAGTTTATTCGGATTCATAGGGAAAAAAGAAAAGGAGAACCTTAATAAAGGACTGGAAAAAACTAGAGAAAGTGTATTTGCCAGAATTTCAAGAGCAATAGCAGGAAAATCACATGTTGACGACGAAGTTCTAGATAACCTTGAAGAAATTCTCATTTCTTCCGATGTAGGAGTTGAGACAACTTTGAGAATAATTGACCGTATTGAGAAAAGAGTTGCAAGGGACAAATACCTGAATACTGTTGAACTGAATAAAATACTTAAAGAGGAAATTGCTGCACTACTGGCTAAGAACAAAACGAGTCCGATACCCGATTTTTCTTCTCCTCTTCCTGCTGTTCCTTATGTAATAATGGTTGTTGGCGTCAATGGAACAGGTAAAACCACAACAATTGGGAAGCTTGCATATCAATACAGGAAGGCCGGGCGAAAAGTTCTGCTGGGTGCGGCAGATACTTTCAGAGCAGCAGCAATTGACCAGCTGAGCATCTGGGCTCAGCGTGCCGATGTTCCACTTGTTAAATCCCAGATGGGATCCGATCCAGGTTCAGTTGCCTACGAAACTCTCCAGAAAGCAGTTTCAACAGGAGCAGAGGTAGTTATTGTCGATACAGCAGGAAGACTTCACAATAAGGTGAACCTGATGAACGAACTGGCAAAAATCAGAAGGGTTATGGAGAAGGTCGTACCCGGAGCCCCTCACGAAGTATTGCTGGTTCTTGATGGCTCAACCGGACAAAATGCATTCGAACAGGCTAAACAATTTACATCCTTCACCGGCATAACAGCCCTCGCTATCACAAAACTCGACGGTACAGCAAAGGGGGGAGTGGTACTGGGAATATCCGACCAGCTTAAAATACCTGTTAAATACATTGGTACCGGAGAAAAAATAGAAGACCTCCAGATTTTTGACAGATTCGAATTTGTTGATTCCCTTTTTTCATGAAACATTTACCCATCAATAAAAGTTCGATCGAGAAAATAAACGTTGTTACTCTTGGTTGCCCTAAAAATATTGTCGACTCAGAAATACTTCTTAAAAACCTTGAACTTAAAGGATATAAGGTCCTGCACGATTCAAACGATTTTCCCTTCGATACTGTAATAATTAATACCTGTGGCTTCATCCACGACGCAAAAGAAGAAAGCATAAACACAATCCTTAATTATGTCAGGGCTAAAGAACAGGGTCTGATTAAAAGAATTTTCGTAACAGGTTGCCTGTCACAAAAATATATGCCGGAACTAAAGAAAGAAATTCCTGAAGTCGACCATTTCTCGGGTGTTAACAGTGTAAAAGAAATTATTGAACACCTTGTTTCCGGTTATGAAGGAAAAGAAAACCCAACCACAGAAAGGTTGATAACTGGTCCGGGCCATTATGCTTATATGAAAATTTCAGAAGGATGTAACAGAAAATGTGCCTTCTGTGCCATACCTCAGATAAGAGGAAAATATATTTCAAGGACTATTGATAGCCTGCTTGAAGAAACAACATTCCTTGCAGGTAAAGGTGTGAAAGAACTGATTCTCATTGCACAGGATCTCAATTATTACGGAGTTGACATATACAAGAAAAGAAAACTTACGTATCTTATTCAAAAGATTCTGGAGCAAAATTATTTTCCCTGGATAAGGCTTCAGTACCTTTATCCTGAAGGTTTGAACGATTCCCTGCTGGAATTAATAGGAACTGAAAGCAACATTTGTAAATATATTGACATACCAATTCAACACGTTTCCACAAGGGTACTTCGGCTCATGAAGAGAAGTTATACTAGAAAGAGCCTCGAAAATCTTCTTGCACATATCAGGGAAATAATTCCCGGAGCAGCGATAAGAACAGCTCTAATAGTGGGACACCCTGGTGAGACAAAAAAGGATTTTGAAGAGCTCAAAAAATTTATCTCGGATTTCAGGTTCGACAGGCTTGGTGTATTCAAATATTCACACGAAGATAGTACATATTCTTTTGAAAACTACAATGATGATATACCGGAAGAAGAGAAAGAAGCAAGGGCAGCAGAGATAATGGAAATTCAACAGAATATTTCGCATAAAACCAACCTCGAAAAAATAGATAATTTATTCGAAGTAATTATCGACCGGCAGGAGGGAGGTTACTATGTCGGAAGAACACAATTTGATAGCCCTGAAGTAGATCAGGAAGTTCTTATTGATGCAAAATATAAACTTACGCCAGGATTATTTTATAAAATTAAAATCACCGGTGCTGAAGAATTCGATCTTTATGGAGTTCCCGCTGAATAAAAAGCGTATCTTTTAATGTAACTTTCAGGGTTTTACAACACTGTCAGTTGTTTTCCTGCTGCCTGGTGTCTTTTTCCTTTTTTTGATTTTGATTCTTATTTCATCTTTGGCTTTATTGTAGCCAACGCTTACATAATCACCTTCTTCAAGCACAGATTTTATCATCACTTCAGCCATTGGATCCTCCAGATATTTCTGAATAGCTCTCTTCAGGGGCCTTGCTCCAAAATTCGGGTCAAACCCTTTTTCCGCAATAAAATCTTTGGCTGCCTTCGAGATCCTGAGTTCATAACCCAGGGCTTTTATCCTCTCGTATAAACCTTTAAGTTCAATATCTATAATCTTTTCAATATCTTCTTTCTCAAGAGGATTAAATATTACAACATCGTCAATTCTGTTTAAAAACTCGGGAGCAAAAGTTTTCTGCAATGCTTTCTGAAGAATACTCTTTGTCTGCTCATCCCTTGTTGCCTTCCTTGCAGCAGTTTCAAAGCCAATCCCGCGCCCGAAATCTGCCAGTTGTCTTGACCCTATGTTTGATGTTAATATTACAATAGTATTTCTGAAATCAACCCTACGGCCAAGACTGTCAGTAAGCTGACCCTCATCAAGCACCTGAAGCAATATGTTGAACACATCCGGATGTGCCTTTTCAATCTCATCAAGCAGAACAACAGAATATGGTTTCCTTCTTACTTTTTCCGTAAGCTGGCCGCCTTCTTCGTAACCGACATACCCCGGAGGAGCACCGACAAGTCGCGATACGGAGAATTTCTCCATGTATTCGCTCATGTCGATTCTAATAAGGTTGTCAGTGCTATCGAACAGAAATTTGGCAAGAACTTTTGCCAGCTGTGTTTTTCCAACACCAGTTGGTCCAAGGAAAATAAATGAGCCAATAGGTTTATTCGGGTCTTTCAGACCGGCCCTGTTGCGCTGTATTGCCTTTACTACCTTCTCAATTGCCTCATCCTGTCCAACAATGCTTGCTTTAAGCTCATCTGCCATCTTGAGAAGCCTCGTTCCCTCAGTCTGGGCAATTCTCTGGACAGGAATACCTGTCATCATTGCAACCACTTCAGCCACTTTGTCGGCATCAACGATCTCCCTGTTCTGAGCAAGTTCTTTCTCCCATTTTTTCTTTTCCTGTTCAATCAGATCGAGAAGCTCCTTTTCTTTGTCCCTGAAGCTTGCAGCTTTTTCGAAATTCTGATTCTTTACGGCTGCCATTTTTTCCTTTTTGGTCTCTTCAAGCTGCTTTTCAAGAGCCAGAATACGCTCAGGTACTACAATATTGGAAATGTGAACTCTTGATCCTGCTTCGTCGAGAGCATCAATTGCCTTGTCGGGCAGATGTCTGTCAGTAATATATCTGTTAGTCAGTTTTACACATGCCTCAATGGCAGCATCGGTGTAAATCACATTGTGATGTTCCTCGTACCTTTCTTTAATATTATGAAGTATATTAATCGTTTCTTCTATAGTTGTGGGTTCTACCAGAACTTTCTGGAATCTCCTTTCAAGAGCACCATCTTTTTCGATATGCTCTCTATATTCGTCAAGTGTTGTGGCTCCTATGCACTGAATTTCACCTCTTGCCAGGGCAGGTTTAAGCATATTGGCAGCATCGAGGGAACCCGTTGCGCCACCTGCTCCTACAATTGTATGAATTTCATCAATAAAAAGAATAATATTATTGTTCCTCGAAAGCTCATTAAGTATTGCTTTCATTCGCTCCTCAAACTGTCCACGGTATTTGGTACCTGCAACAATTGAGGCAAGGTCGAGCGCTACAACTCTTTTATTGAACAAAACCCGTGATACATTCTTTTTTACTATCCTGAGAGCAAGGCCTTCAGCTATAGCTGATTTTCCAACCCCGGGTTCACCTATCAGCACAGGATTGTTCTTCTTTCTTCTTGATAGAATCTGTGCTAGCCGCTCAATTTCCCTGTCTCTTCCCACTATGGGATCCAGGCGACCTTCCTCGGCAGCTTTTGTAAGGTCTATTCCGAAATTGTCAAGTACAGGAGTCTCTGATGAAGGCTTTGCAGAAGAACCTGCTGAGCCCCTGCCTGATTGCCCGTAACTAAAGGTTTCATCATCATCTTCACGAGGAAAATCTGCCTTTGCAGAAGGACCTTCATTTTCAACATAACGCCTTACCGTCTGATAATCAACATCCAATTCTTTGAGAAAACGTGTTACAAGGGCATTATCATCCTTCAGTATTGCAAGAAGAAGATGCTCGGAATCAATAGTATCACTTTTTAACGACCTGGCCTCAAGATGAACCAGTTTAAGTATACGTTCTGTACTTTTTAATAAAGGTATAACAGCATTATCAGGTACAGGCACCGGATTTTCTGCTCTGATACTTTTTTCTATAGCACCTTTAATCATCAAAAGGTCAACTCCTGAGTTTAAAAGAATATCAATAGCAACACCTTCTCCGTCTCGGAGGATGCCAAGAAACAGATGCTCAGGACTGATATAACTGTTTCCCAACCTTATAGCTTCCTCTTTGCTGTATGTAAGAATATCTTTTACTCTTTGTGAGAATTGTGAATCCATAAATCAATCATTAATTTAAATTATAATCAGTCATCGTTGCTTAAAATACAAATCATGCCCTAA
>JBASIK010000238.1:0-2169 GCA_049654745.1 Bacteroidales bacterium | reverse complement strand
GTTTTCAACCGGCGATTCGGTCAAAAACAGCCCGGCGTTGACACTTTTCTCGATAACCACAGCAAATCCCCTGTATTTTATTTTCCAGTTCAATATACGGGAGACTGTTAGAAGTTGTTCCCCCGATTTTAACCGTACCGGGTACGCCCCGAATGCTGTTAATCATTACGTCCAATTTTGCATCGGAATAAACTGATATCAATACATGGCAAGATAATGGGAAACTAAATGTATTCGAAATCGGTAAAAACTCACTGAGGGTTATGAAGGAAGTCCAAAACCTGGCTGAAAAGAACCCGGACAATGTAGGGCAGGGTATTACAATCATACCGGATTTCGAAATGGGAGACGGTTTTGACAGTTCCGCTCCTCTTCTTAAGCCCAAGTCAGGAGAGATAAAGGAAGCCACATAGATGAATCTAGTTTCAGGGTTATAATCGAGAGCTATGCCAATCCTTTCCTGTTGCCTCCCTACGTGAAAAAGCCGGCCAGATAGCGATTGGCAACGATAGCTCCACACAAATAATGCTCGGCGCTGTTTGAGGCGCCGAGCATTATTTATTCTTGCCTTTATCAGTTTCAACAATCAGTTCAGCATTAACCTGCAAGAACATCTACGTCCGATTAATTTATATCTTCGTTAGGCTCATCTTTAGCTTCTGTGAAGTTTTACAAATCCTTCATTTAATCATGACTTATTATTCTATATTTAACTTTTCAGCCAGTTTTTGCAGCATGTCAACTGTCATAGATGAGAGGTCGTACTGGGGACACCATCCCCATTCCTCCCTCGCGCAGCTGTCGTCCAGGCTGTTTGGCCAACTGTCTGCGATGGACTGCCTTACAGGATCCACGTCGTAAGACATTTCAAATTCGGGAATATGTTTTCTGATTTCTGCAGCCAGCATTTCCGGTTCAAAGCTCATCGCAGTGACATTGAATGCATTCCTGTGCTTCAGTTTTTCAGGATTTGCTTCCATCAGGTCATGAATCGCCTTCAAGGCGTCCGGCATATACATCATATCCATAAATGTTCCGGCTTTGATAAAGCACGTATATTTTTTGTTCTTTAATGCTTCGTAGAAGATATGAACTGCATAATCAGTGGTCCCGCCGCCTGGGAGAGTTTCATAGGAAATAATCCCCGGAAATCTTACCCCCCTTGTATCTACACCAAATTTCCAATAGTAATAATCGCAGAGCAATTCCCCGGCAACCTTGGTCACCCCATACATCGTATTAGGCCTTTGGATAGTGTCCTGAGGTGTATTATCAGCGGGGGTGCCGGTCCCGAATGCAGCTATGGAACTGGGCGTAAATACCGCTATGCCTTGTTCTCTTGCTACCTCAAGTACGTTGTATGTACCATTCATGTTGATTTTGTAAGCCTCCTGAGGATTTTCTTCCGCTTTTGCCGAAAGGATAGCAGCAAGATGAATGATCTGGTTTATTCTATATTTTTTACAGATATCGGCAATGCCCTGTGCGTCATTGACGTCGAGTATTTCAAAAGGACCCGTTTCAAAAAAGCTCTCATCCCCGCGCGTTCTTCTGCTGCTTGCGACAACATTATCTTTGCCGTATTGCTTCCTTAGATACATTGTTAGCTCTGTTCCAATCTGTCCCAGAGCACCGGTGATTAGTATTCTTTTCATATAATAACCCCTCCCGTTGTTTTAACAAAATATCCATTCTAAATTATAACACATAATCTGCCATAATAGGTTTTATGATGCAAACAATTTATATGTAACTCATATAATAAATCCGCATAATTCACATACCCAACCACCGGTAACATAACCATTCTGAACATTGGTAAAAGAACCTGGACTTCCCAGTTTTCTTAAGCCAGTAAGGGATGGTTAAATCGAAAGGTAAACAGGGGAGTATTTTATTCTTAAAATTTCATAGTATCTTGACGCTGCCATTTTTAATTAAAATGTTTATATAAACGATATACAAGGTATAATTTCAATAGGATTTAATGGTTAAAAAGGTCGATACCATAAATGTGCAACGTCGCATTTGGCTGCACACAATTTCAAACACCATCTTGCGTTCGGTAGCAGGTTTTATCCATCTTATGAAGGATACTAATTAGTTACTCCTGAAAAAGTACCATTTTAATAATCCTCATATACTTGGGCTTCGCTTTACATCATATTC
>JBASIK010000237.1:0-3318 GCA_049654745.1 Bacteroidales bacterium | reverse complement strand
GATTACCTGAGGGTGATCCGGTTTGGGGTGACTAATCAGCAAAATCCCATGCCGCTTTCAGCGGTCAGGTCTTTTTTCCTTACACTCCTCCGCTTCGCAAGCGAGCTTCGTCCTGTAAGAAAAAAATCCCTTGCACTTCGTGCCAAGGGATTTTGCTGAGGTCGGTGGCGGATTACCTGGGGGTGATCCGGTTTGGGGTGACTAATCAGCAAAATCCCATGCCGCTTTCAGCGGTCAGGTCTTTTTTCCTTACACTCCTCCGCTTCGCAAGCGAGCTTCGTCCTGTAAGAAAAAAATCCCTGGCACTTCGTGCCAAGGGATTTTGCTGAGGTCGGTGGCGGATTCGAACCGCCGTAAACGGTTTTGCAGACCGACGCCTAGCCACTCGGCCAACCGACCGTTTTAGACTGCAAATTTAATAAAATATTCGATTAACCTTAAAAATAAAGGGGATTAATTACTTAATCCCCTATGCAGCGATTAATTATATTAAAGTATCTTATTGTACTATAGTCATTTCATCCACCAGGTGTTTTGCACCTGCATATATATCCATTACCCACAGTACATATCTTATATCAACGGCAATGGTTCTCTGAAGCTCCGGCTCATATGCCACATCGCCGCTCATTGCTTCCCAGTTTCCGTCAAATGCAAGCCCTATAAGTTCACCATTGGCATTGATAACCGGACTGCCGCTATTGCCTCCTGTGATATCGTTGTTGGTTGTGAAGCAAACAGGCATATATCCTTTCGGCGAAGCATACCTGCCAAATTCTTTTCGGTTGTAAAGGTCTATCAGCCGCTGGGGAACATCAAACTCGTAATCGCCCGGTTTGTATTTCTCCATCACTCCTCCAAGGGTTGTATAATACTTGTATAGGACCCCGTCGCGTGGTTCATAATCCAGTATCTGGCCATAGGTAAGACGCATGGTGGAATTTGCATCAGAATAAAAAGTCTTTTCAGGATACATCTCCATCAGGGCAGCCATCCATAACCTGCGTCCTTTTGCCAGATCGTTATCAAATTGACTGAGACTGTTGTTGACTTCATTGCTAACCTTTGCAATGGATTGGGATGTAAGATAAACAGGGTCGTTTTCAAGTATCTTAACTGATGGCTTTTCGAGAAATGCAAGAAGTTTTGATTCTTCCGAAAAAACTGACCTTTCAAACATATCATCTACAAACCTGTCGATATTCCCTTTGAATTTTTTATCAACAACGTTTGTATAAAAATCGGGATGAAATTTTTCAGGTACATCCTCACGGTAAAGTTTCATCATTGCTTTAACCGACTTTTTATCGGTAGGAGGATTGTAATCCTTATAGAAAGCTTCTGTAATGTTGTTTTTAATATTTTTTGAGAGGTCTTCAAGACGTTTCTGGTCGCCTGATTTTAGGGCTGACAGCAGTGTTGTAGCTATCTGGTTCATTGTCAGTATTTCACAGCCCTGACGAAAACATTCACTTATGTACTGCTGTGCGTGAGCGTATTCTGCCCTTTTTTCAACAGCGTTTTTTATCAGGGTTAGAGCTTCTCCGTATTTTGCTTTTCTTTCGGGATTTTCATTTACCCATCTGTTGAACTGTTCTTCAATCTCCTGTTTTTTTGCCTTTACATTGAGTTTTTCCAGCCCGGCTTTCTGCCCTATGGAATATTTCCAGTAATTTGACGACCCTGAATATTTGGATGCATACTGAATGTTTACTTTCGGGTCAGCCTGCATGTCGGCCATAAGTATATCCTGTCGGATGCCCCTTATTTTTATTCTGTTTGGATGCGTTATTTTCAGGAGCTCATCTACTTCGTAAGATGTATAATATCTGAGAGTTCTTCCCGGGTATCCAAGTATCATGGCAAAGTCGCCCTTATTAAGGTCTTTTATTGATACAGGCAGGTAATGTCTTGGTTTAAGAGGGACGTTATCTTTTGAATAAGGAGCAGGGCGGCCATCGGGAGCAGTATATACCCTGAAAACACTGAAATCGCCGGTATGCCGTGGCCATTCCCAGTTGTCGGTGTCAAATCCGAATTTACCTATTGCCGAGGGTGGTGCGCCAACCAAACGTACGTCATTGAATCTTTCATAAACAAACAGGTAGAACTGATTGCCGTTGTAAAACGAAGCAACTGTTGCATTGTACCATGTTCCCTCGGTTGCTTTCCTCTGTATAGCCATTCGTGCCTCGTTTATTGCCGTGTTTCTCTCATTCTCGGTCATAGTCTCTTTAACAGCAGCAAGTACCTGGTCGGTAACATCTTCAATCCTTATCAGAAAAGTGACTGAAAGTCCGGGGTTGGGAAGTTCTTCTTCGCGGGTCATAGCCCAGAAACCATCCTTGAGGTAATCATGTTCGAGTGAGCTGTGTGCCTGTATCTGCCCGTAGCCACAGTGGTGGTTTGTAAGCAATAGACCATTGGGAGAAACGATTTCTCCGGTACAGCCACCACCAAATATTACAATGGCATCTTTCAGACTTGATTTGTTTACACTGTAGATATCTTCTGCACTGAGTTTTAAGCCCAGTTCAGTCATTTTACCTATGTTAAGCTTTTCAATCAGCGGCAGAAGCCACATTCCTTCATCAGGTAGAGCTTTTAACCCTGCTCCCGTGAAAAAGATAATAAGGATGATTGCTAATTTTTTCATGATTTTAAATGATTTGTTTCAGAATAGGGAGTAAAAATAAATCTTTAAGTTCATAAAAACCATCTCAAAAGTCAATTTTTAATTGTCTTTCAAACAAATTGAATGATTTTCTGTGATATGGGGATATACCATATTTTATAATAGCATCGCGGTGATAAGAAGTTGCATAGCCTTTGTTACGATTCCAACCGTAAACCGGAAATTCTTCATGTATTTTCATCATGTACTCATCACGGAACACCTTTGCGAGTATTGAGGCTGAGGCTATTGACATGAAAAGAGAGTCGCCATGCACCACAGTTTCATGTTTAATATTCCTGTAAGGATAAAAAACGTTGCCATCGACAAGGATAAACTCAGGTTTCTGACTGAGTCCATCAAGTGCCAGATGCATAGCTTTTATTGCAGCTCGCATGATATTTGTCCGGTCAATCTCGTTGTTATCTACAAAAGCAACATTCCAGGCAAGTGCAACGGAGGTTATCTCATCCTTCAGAAGAGCCCTGGTTTTTGAAGAGAGTTTTTTTGAGTCGTTGATAAGAGGGTTTCTGTATTTTTTAGGTAGGATAACCGCTGCTGCCACAACAGGACCCGCCAGGCAACCCCTTCCGGCTTCATCACATCCTGCCTCCTGAAGGTTACGGTAGAGATAAGGTTTCAGC
>JBASIK010000236.1:0-10280 GCA_049654745.1 Bacteroidales bacterium | reverse complement strand
GTCGTGAAGAAGTGCTGCCCACCTGAGCCACAGATTATCCGATTTGCTGCTTACATTATCGAGCACTTTAAGGGTATGAAGAAAATTGTCTTTATGTCCCCTTCCTTCTTTCTTTTCCACCCCTTTCAGATTTGCAAGTTCAGGAAAGATAATTTCCAGTAGACCCGACATATCGAGCAGCATAAACCCTTTTGATGGCTTTGGAGATGAAATTATCTTGTTTAACTCTGTAGTTATTCTTTCAGTCGAAACTATCTTAATACGCTCCCTGTTCTTTTTTATTGATTCAAAAGTTTTCTCTTCAATTTTGAAATCGAGCTGGGTGGCAAATCTTATCGCCCTCATCATCCTGAGAGGGTCATCATCGAATGTTCTGTCAGGATCAAGAGGAGTTCTTATCAACCTTTTCTTTAAATCTTCCTTCCCTCCGAAAGGATCAACAAGCACACCCCACGTTGAACGGTTCAATCCTGCAGCGAGGGCATTAATCGTAAAGTCCCTGCGTTTCTGGTCGTCTTCTAAAGTGCCGCTTTCAACAAAAGGCTTTCGAGAATCCCTTCTGTACGATTCTTTTCGTGCCCTTACAAATTCAATATTGTAATCCCCATACCGGAACATTGCTGTTCCGAAATTCTTGTAAACAGCAACCTTAATTCCTTTCCCCAGTTTTCTTGCAGTTTTCCTGGCTATGTCAATCCCGTCACCCGTCACAACAATATCAATATCCTGCTCTGGATTTTTACGGCCGAGGAGAAAATCCCTTACATAACCTCCCACAACATAACCTTCAACATTTTCAGATTCAAGTACCTCTGAAATAACTTCAAAGATTTTATCTTCCAGACAGATTGTCATTATTTCTTCAAAATGTGATGCTTTCGTGGCAAAATTACCAATTTATCTTTTTATTTTCGGCAGGATAGTGATTTATTAAAGTCTGTGGCATGATAATTGACATATCAATGAACAAATAATAAGATTACTTGTTAACCATAAAAAGTTTATAACATGATTGAACATTTAACAAAAGAGACTTTTCTTAAGAAAGTATTTAACTACGAAAAAAACAAAGAATGGAAATTTGAAGGTGAGAGGCCTTGTGTGGTTGATTTCTATGCCGATTGGTGCGGACCCTGTAAAATGGTAGCACCTATACTTGAGCAACTTTCGATGGAGTACGACGGAAAGATTGATTTCTACAAGGTTGATACTGAAAAGGAGGGTGAACTTGCTGCTGTTTTTGGAATCCAGAGCATACCCAGCCTTCTGTTTGTCCCCAAAGATGGACAACCTCAAATGGCATTAGGTGCCCTTCCTAAAGAGACTTTCGAAATGGCTTTCAAGGAAGTATTTGGCATTGAGAAGGAAAAAAATGAAAAAAAACAATAAAAAGTGAAACTTTTTACCTGTTTTTTCCGTTATAAATATTGAAACAACACACCTCTCAAGGGTTAAGTTTTTTCATAGGGTTTAGGTTAGGGTATTTAAAGGGTTTCCCGCAGAATAGAAAGTTCTGCGGGATCTCTTTTTTATGAAAGCTCTTTGAATATGCCGTTTATCTCTTCTTCTGTGGCCCTTAACTTTTTCTGACACAGCCTTATAAGATCTGAAGCCCTCTTTACTTCTTTTGATAACCTGTCAATATCAAGATTGCCGCTTTCAATATTGCGAAGAATGGCCTCAATTTCTTTCATTGCTTCGTTAAATGACAGCTCTTTTTTAGCCATTTCTCTGAATTTTACTTAATTACAAATCTATAATTTTTCTTTTGATTTTTTCAGCACCTTGCTCTTTATTTTTCCATCGTGAAAGAAAGTATCAATTTCATCTTCCAGTTTTATTTTATCTGCACTGCTGACAATCTGACCGTTAAGTACTGTAATAGTGTATCCGCGTTTTAGAACATTATCCGGACTTAATATGTTAAGAGATTCAGTCATCGATTTTATTCTGGTTTCGATGCTTTTTAACAGATTGATTGTGTTTATCCTTATAAGTTCAACTGCCCTGCTGAGATCCCTCTCCCTGCTGGAAGTATAATTCCGGGATGCTGATTCAACTTTCTTTTTCACATCTGCCAGAAATATCTCTTCTCTCCCAAGCCTGTTCCTGACTTTGGTTACAAGGTCAACAAGTTTAACTGATAAATCCGTTCTTACTGAAGAAATAAGCCTGTTAGAAACAGGTATTATTCTTGTCATGAAAGATGTCAGATGCTCTTTTTTACTGTCAATGATTTCGTTTACTGCTTCTGATATTTCATCGGCCAATTGCATAAGCAGGTTTTCGGCCGAGGCCATTTTTTCTATAAGATAGTCAGCCACAGCCGTTGGTGTTTTAAGTGCATGATATGCGACAATATCTGTTACGGAGATATCTTTTTCGTGTCCAATTCCTGTTATGACAGGCAGCGGAAACTGTGTGATATGGTAGGCAATATTGTAGTTGTCGAACCAGCTGAGGTCCGATTGGGCACCGCCACCCCTTATAATTACAGTCACATCAAATTTCTCGTATTGCTCAGATATACGGTCAAGTGCTGAAATCACGCTTTGCTCAGTTTCGGCACCCTGCATCACTGCTTCAAAAAGTGTTATGCTGAAACCGTATCCGTAAATATTTTCCTTCAGGTGCCTTACAAAATCCTGGTATCCGGCAGCAGTTTTTGACGAAATCACTGCAATACGTTGTGGTGCAATCGTAAGTTCAAGTTCTTTGTTCATCGTTATCACCCCTTCTTCCTCAAGCCTCCTCAGAATCTGCTGGCGTTTTATTGCCATATCGCCGAGGGTGAAAGCAGGATCGATATCGTTTATTACAAGACTCAATCCGTAAACCTCATGATATTCTATTTTGACCCTTACCAGAATTTTAATGCCCGGACGAAGGGTTTCTCCCGTAGTGCTTTCAAAAAATGATTTCAGAAACCGGTATCTCGTATTCCATATTACAGCTCTAACTCTTGCCCTGATATTAATTTCGTCGGGATGTTTTTCAATTAGTTCGAGATAGCAATGTCCGGCATAGTTTTCCTTTGCCTCGGAAATTTCTGCAAAAACCCAGTAAAAACCTGGAAGTGCCGCATATAGTGAGTCCCTGATAACCTGTTGAAGTTCGGTGAGTGACAGTTTTTCGTTCATTATCAGTCATTTATTTTCACAACTTTCATAACAGATGTCCCATTATCTGTCATGATTTTTAAAAAGTAAATTCCCTGATTCCTGAATTGTAAATCGTTCAGGCGAAGAGTTTTGCTGATATAGTCTCTGCTTGTTATTATTCTTTTATAAAGAAGATGACCGGTAGATGAATAGATTTCTACGCTGAGAGGGGAATATGGTGGTTCCCTGAAGTAGATATCAATGTGGTCGGTAAATGGATTAGGTCCTGCAGTAATTTCTATGCCAGGTTTCAGTATAATCTTTTCCTGGAGCATTTTGATTGCTTTACTCATGTCGGGAATGCCGAAACCGTACAGGGAGTCGGGATTATTTGCCCTGTCGCTGCACCGGTGGAGAACATCTATTATATCTGAAGGTGAAGCGTCAGGTACTGCCTGAAGTAAGCATGCACACATACCACTTAGAATCGGGCACGAAAAAGATGTACCGCTAATCTTGATGTACCCTTTTTCATCTACCTGGGCAGTTACATCAACTCCCATTGCCACATTGTCAGGCTTTATCCTGCCGTCGGCACTTGGTCCAGCCGACGAAAAGGAGGAAATCGTACAGTATTGATCTACTGCCCCTGCACAGATAACTTTATACCCGTCTGATGGAGCAATTATTCTTAACCATTCATTATCCCTTTCGTTCCCTGCGCTTGCAACAACAATAATACCTTTCGATACGGCAATATCCGCTACACGGGTAATGAAAGCATTCATTCCGTTCAGGTCTTCGAATTTGTAATTCATGGAAGGGTCATCGAAAACATTGTATCCAAGTGAAGTTGAAATAATGTCAACGCCAAGACTATCGGCATATTCCGCAGCTGCTGCCCAGTAGTCTTCTTCCACTGGGAACTCAGAATATACATCTTCAGTTCTGAATAGCCAGTAATTAGCCCCGGGAGCCGAACCAACTATTTTTCCGGGTACATCACCTGCCAGTACTGACAATACGGCAGTGCCGTGGTAATGGTAACTGTAAACATTTTTTGCGTTCAGCACAAAGTCATAAGTTCCTCTTATGCCATAACGTGCCCGTAATTTATCAAGGCAGGGTAAAAAATTTACCCTGGAGAAGCCTGCGTCGAGAACAGCTATCAATACGCCGGTTCCATCAAATCCGGAATCATGCAGAAAATTACCCTCGAGCATTGTAATCTGTCTGTCATAGGGAAACTCATTGTTTACCCCCTGGATCAACTCCAGTTTATCTGGCTTAACGCTTTTAGCTGAAGGTGCCTTGACAACCCTGATTCCTTCGACAAAGGGGAGGCTTTCTATAACGGATACCGGTGCAGGTGTAATGGATTTAAAGAGAGCAGTATTCATCCACTTAGAAGTGTTGTGAAGTGTCAGGCCAAGAGATTTTATCTGATTGATGTACGGCGGGTAAACGGGAAGGTCAGTATAATCCGGAAATTTAATGCCGTATTTTATACGTCGGGCAATTGCTTTTGGACTGAGCAGCCGTGAAGGGGAAAAATTTTCAGGTTTATAATCGCCTTTATCAGTGAAATATACTCTATAGAAGTACCTGTAATCTGGCTCCTGCGCTATTGAAGTGTGCCATGAAGAAAAGTAAAGAATCAGAAACGCAACTGCGAGATAATATCCAATCTTTTTTACAGGCTTATTTACCATATAGTTCCTGTTTTTTCTGGGTCGGAGAGGTTTTTGCCTGTAACTTCAAGTGAGTCGAGAATGGCATTTTCTCTTATGTAAAGCTCCGGGTTGGTAGCCATCCCATTTATATACTTTATTTCGTTTTTAACGGTTCCGTCGGGGTTATAAACGTACCATATTCCTTCTCGTCTGTCGTTCTTATATTGCCCCTTGTATTTAAGGTTTCCGCTGGCATCCCACACTTCAAAAGGGCCTTCGAGGACGCCTCTTACATATTGAGCTTTTAGAAAAATTTTCCCATTTTCATGATACTGAATCCATTCTCCATCTTTAACATTATCTCGGTACCATATTTTTTCAGCCACCGTTTTATCGGGGTAATATTTTACCGAGAGTCCGTTTTTCATGTTATTGCTGTACTCTTCATCCGTTATCTTATAGCCTTTGATTGCAGATGAAAAGAACTCCCATTTTCCTTCTTTCTTCTGGTTTATATATTTCCCTGAGGCTGCTATAAAACCGTTTGGATGGAAAAAAATTGCATCTGCTGTGCGGCTATCATCGCTGTAAAAAAGTATTGATTGCAGGGTGTCGTTATCGTAATATCTCT
This sequence comes from Bacteroidales bacterium, assembly GCA_049654745.1. Lineage (GTDB taxonomy): Bacteria > Bacteroidota > Bacteroidia > Bacteroidales > VadinHA17 > LD21. The sequence goes on along the minus strand of JBASIK010000236.1, from coordinate 4,875 downwards.
TGAATACTTTAACCGGGCGGTCGTCTTTGAAATAGCCTTCGTACTGGATATGGCCATTAGGGTGTCTTTTCATCCAGTAACCCTGCCTTTTCCCTGTTTTATCTAAACGGTTAATAGTGTCGTTTGGCTGGGACAGGGCAACAGTTGAACCGGTTATTAGGAGAATAGCAAACAGGGAAAGTATTCTCATTTTGGTTTTCATCAGAGCCATAAAGATAAAAAAAATCCCGCACATACCTGTGCGGGATGAGAACGTATATCTGATGTGTTTATTATTTCACTTCCTCGAAGTCGACATCAGTAACTTCTTCGTTTCCTGATTTACCGCTGCTTCCGGTTGATGCACCCGGGCCAGGTCCTGCAGCGCCGGCACCTGAAGCCTGTGCAGCTCTGTACATTTCTTCAGAGGCTTTCTGCCATGCATTGTTCAGGTCGGCGAGAGCCCTGTCAACAGCTGGTAAATCCTGCGATTTGTGAGCATCCTTGAGTTTTGAAAGAGCCTGCTCAATTTCGCGCCTTTTATCCGGACTCAGTTTATCACCGAATTCACGCAGCTGTTTTTCCGTCTGGAAAATCATGCTGTCGGCAGCATTAAGCTTGTCGGCTCTTTCACGTGCCCTTCTGTCGGCTTCTTCATTGGCTTTGGCTTCTTCCTTCATCCTTCTTATTTCTTCTTCAGTAAGACCGGATGAAGCTTCTATTCTTATTTTCTGTTCTTTACCTGTGCCTCTGTCTTTAGCCGACACATGAAGGATACCGTTGGCATCAATGTCGAATGTTACTTCTATCTGTGGTACACCTCTCGGGGCAGGTGGTATGCCATCGAGATAGAAGCGGCCTATTGTTTTGTTGCCTGCAGCCATCGGACGTTCTCCCTGAAGTACATGGATTTCAACCGATGACTGGTTATCGGCGGCAGTGGTGAATACCTCTGTCTTTCTGGTCGGTATAGTGGTATTGGCTTCGATAAGCTTTGTCATTACGCCGCCAAGGGTTTCAATACCGAGCGACAGCGGGGTGACGTCGAGAAGGAGGACATCTTTTACCTCGCCTGCCAGAACACCACCCTGAATAGCAGCACCTATGGCAACAACTTCATCGGGGTTAACACCTTTAGATGGCGTCCTTCCGAAGAATTTTTCAACAACCTGCTGAATGGCAGGTATACGTGTCAAACCTCCTACCAGAATTACTTCGTCTATATCGGAAGGCTTCAGACCGGCAGCTTCAAGAGCCTTTTCACATGGCGGAATGACTGCCTGTATCAGTTTGTCGCAAATCTTTTCAAACTGGGCTCTTGTAAGTGTCTTTACAAGATGCTTTGGAATTCCGTTAACCGGCATGATATACGGAAGATTTATTTCTGTGGTCGTTGAGCTTGATAGCTCTATCTTGGCTTTCTCTGCAGCTTCTTTCAGACGCTGCATTGCCATGGGGTCTTTTCTCAGATCCACACCGTTTTCTTTCAGGAACTCCTCTGCAAGCCAGTCGATTATAAGGTGGTCGAAGTCGTCTCCGCCGAGGTGGGTGTCACCGTTTGTTGACTTAACTTCAAATACTCCGTCGCCAAGCTCGAGGATTGAAATATCGAATGTACCGCCTCCAAGGTCGAAGACGGCAATCTTCATATCCTGAGCCTTTTTGTCAAGGCCATAAGCCAGAGAAGCAGCTGTAGGCTCGTTAATGATTCGGCGCACGTTAAGTCCGGCTATCTCACCAGCCTCCTTGGTTGCCTGCCTCTGTGAATCGCTGAAATAGGCTGGTACAGTGATGACAGCATCAGTCACCTCATAACCAAGATAATCTTCAGCAGTCTTTTTCATCTTCTGAAGTATCATGGCTGAAATTTCCTGAGGTGAATAAAGCCTGTCATCAATTTTAACGCGCGGAGTATTGTTTTCACCCCTTACAACAGGATATGTAACCCTTTCAATCTCTTTCTGAACTTTATCATATGTTTCCCCCATAAACCTCTTTATGGAGTAAACAGTTCTTTTCGCGTTAATAATAGCCTGTCGCTTGGCTGGATCCCCAACCTTTCTTTCCCCATTCTCAGCAAATGAAACTACGGATGGCGTCGTCCTCTTGCCTTCACTGTTGGGAATAACAACCGGTTCGTTGCCTTCCATAACAGCAACACAGGAGTTAGTCGTGCCGAGATCTATTCCAATTATTTTGCCCATAATATCTTTCTTTTTGATGGTTATACTTTTTTATTGTCTCTTACTAATTAACAATGATTATGCCAATGCCCTGTAACACGGTTTTTATGACAAAAAGTCAGACAAAATCTGTAAATGGCATTATTATTTTAACAGGAACAGATTTGGCTCCATTAAAATTTGTAGCTTTGTCATAAAATTTAACACTCAGGAAAGTATGTCAGAATTTAAAGCTGTTAAAAGGGTAACCACCCATGTTCTCGTTGAGATGAAGCTCAGGGGCGAGAAGATTGCCATGCTTACGGCATATGACTATTCTTTTGCCAGAATTCTGGATGAAGCTGGTATAGATGTTATTCTTGTGGGTGACTCAGCTTCGAACGTGATGGCCGGTTACGAAACTACAATACCTATTACCCTCGACAATATGATATATCATGCCTCATCGGTGGTAAGAGGTGTAAAAAGGGCACTGGTAGTGGTTGACATGCCTTTCGGTACGTACCAGGGCAATTCGAGGGAGGCACTTGCTTCGGCTATACGTATAATGAAGGAGACTGGAGCCCATGCCGTTAAGCTTGAGGGAGGAGCTGAAGTGGCTGAATCGGTTGAAAGAATAATTTCAGCAGGGATACCCGTTATGGGTCATCTCGGACTGACACCGCAGTCGATACATAAATTCGGAACCTATGTAGTGAGAGCAAGGGAGGAAGAAGAAGCCAAAAAGCTACTTGAAGATGCCAAACTGCTACAGAACCTTGGCATATTTTCCCTTGTGCTTGAGAAAATCCCGGCTAAACTTGCCGGTGAGGTGACATCATCACTAAAAATACCTGTTATCGGCATTGGTGCTGGCCCTAATACCGACGGCCAGGTGCTTGTGCTGCATGATATGCTCGGAATAACCCAGGAATTTTCGCCACGCTTTCTCAGGAGGTATCATAACCTCAACGCTGAGATTAAAGGTGCAGTGCAGAATTATATCAATGATGTGAAAACACTAAAATTCCCGAACGAAAAAGAGCAGTATTAACAGTAAAGATGGCAGAACACGATTCAGACAAACTCAAAATTCTTTACGAAGATAACCATCTGATTGCTGTTTACAAGGAAGCATCGGAGCTATCACAGGGGGATCGCACCGGAGACGGTACCCTGGATGAAAAGGTCAAGAGGTATATAGCCAAAAAGTACAATAAGCCGGGCGATGTTTTTCTGGGTATCGTTCACAGGCTCGACAGGCCTGTAAGTGGAGTAATGCTTTATGCCCGTACCTCCAAGGCACTGAAACGATTAAACAAAATGTTTCAGGAAAGGGAGGTGAAAAAAATTTACTGGGCTGTAACCGGTGAACGGCCCCCTGCTGATGAGGCAACCATCGAACACTTCATCAAAAAAAACGAAAAACAAAACAAATCATACGTTTACGACCATGAGGTAAAAGGCTCCAGAAAAGCCTCCCTTACATATAGGCTTATTGGAAGGTCACAAAGGTATTATCTTATTGAAGTTCAACTCCATACAGGCAGACACCATCAGATACGTGCACAACTGGCTGCAATTGGATGCCCTATTAAAGGGGATCTCAAATATGGTGCGAAAAGATCAAATGAAGACGGAAGTATAAGCCTTCATGCCCGCAGCATCACTTTCACACATCCTGTAACAAAGGAAGAAATCAGAATCATAGCACCTCTTCCGGAAAACGGTATCTGGAAAATATTTAAAAACTTTGATTCAAAAAAATAAGCCGGAACTTGTTTCGTTTATTCCGGCTTATTCTGGGGTTGTCAATGAAAGCCAAAAAAGTAATCTGTAAGTGGTTTGTTGCAAAATTAAGCAGCAACCCGGGTAATTCAGTTAAAATCAGGTTAAATGAAGTTAAGGAAAAGTTAAAGTTTTTACACTCTGAGTATCATTTGGGTTAATTTTGCAATATGAAAAACAAAATCTTCATCAGCCTCGTGGTGATGATGGCTCTCTCCGTCATTGGAATATTTTATGTGCAGATTACATGGATGAGAAATGCCATCAGGACGAGCAATGAGAATTTCAATAATGCTGTTTTTATAGGCCTGAATAATGCTGCCAGCGAGATTGAGTCATACCACAGGATGAATTTTTTCAATAATTATATATTCCGGGATCCTTTTTCATTCAGGGACACGGTAACGGGATTATCTGAATTTTTCAGCTTTAACGGGTTTTTCTCTGATAATAAAGGTAGCGTTACTATTAACTTCAATAGCCGACAGACCAACGGAAGCATTAATTCTGGAAGCAGAAATAGAGTTAATGATAATGGCAGAAAAGCTTCACAGCAAAATCGGGATTCAATATATATAATTACCCGTAGTGACAGGCCTGGAAATGTCAGGATTGAGAGGAAAAATGATCTCACAGGAACTCCGGGGAATTCAGTCATAATGACGCAGTCAGATTTTCTTCAGTGGCTCCGGAAAAGAACGAACGAGTTCCAGCAAATGAGCGACAGAATGATCAGGGAAATCTTCGAGTCGGAAACCAGCTATCGTCCCGATCCCGAACTTATAAGAAAAGTTCTTGACCAGATATTTCCTTACTTTGGAATCAATATTCCTTACGAATTCTCTGTTATAGAAAACGGTGAACCATTGATAGTTTCATCAAAGAAGGTGAGCAAAAATGAATTCCTTAAAAGTATCTATAAAGTGAGGCTTTTTGAAGATAATAT
>JBASIK010000235.1:0-2192 GCA_049654745.1 Bacteroidales bacterium | reverse complement strand
TAAACAGCTATAAAAGACTTATCGGCGGCTGTATATGGGACTGGGTCGACCAGGGACTGGCAAAACAGATACCCGGCAGACCGGGTGAATATTTCTACGCTTACGGAGGCGATTTCGGAGATTTTCCGAACGACGGCAACTTCTGCATAAACGGGCTTACTACACCCGACCGCTCCATAACTCCCAAAATGGAAGAGGTAAAAAAAGTCTATCAGAACGTTGAAATTTCCCCTTCCGACCTGAATTCAGGAAAAATTAAGGTTAAAAATAATAACTGCTTTATTAACCTTAAACAGTACGACCTCGTATGGGAACTTCAATGTGATGGTAAAACAATTCAGTCGGGTTTGATACCCTCACCGGATATTCCTGCCGGGACATCGCGGGAAATAACCCTTCCGCTCGAAAAATTCAATCCTGTTCCCGGTGCCGAATATTTTCTTAAGGTTGTATTTGCTCTGAAGAATGATGAAATCTGGGCACACAGAGGACACATTGTTGCGGCCGAGCAACTCCGGATGACGGTATTTGTTCCTCAGGCTGAAACAATGAACCCGGATGACATGCCTTCGCTGGAAGTGGCCGAAAATGGTGATTTTGTAACTATTACAGGGAAAGCGTTTAAGCTTGATTTCAGTAGAACAGCGGGAACAATAACATATCTGGAATATTTCGGAACGAAGATTTTTGAATCAAAATACACCCTGCGCCGCATGTTTGGAAGGCCTCCCCAGGGTCCGGGTCAGGGACAGGGTCAGACACCACCGGCACCGAGAGTTGAATTTTCATTCATCGGAGGGCCCCAGCTGAACATTTTCAGGGCACCCACCGACAATGACATCAGGTCGGTTGGCAGAGCCACAGCAGCACTCGACCTGTGGAACCTGAAGGGTGAAGTGACATCCTTCAACTTCAATAAAGTCAGTGACAAACTTGTTGAGGTGAAGATAGATATGAAATCGTCAATACCTTCGGGATATTCAATTGTAACAAATACAACTTACAAAGTCTTCGGTAACGGCCGTGTAGATGTCAGTACCATATTTGTTCCGGATGAGGCTAACTGGTCGCTTCCGAAACTCGGGTTTATTTTTACACTGAATGAAGGGTTCGAAAATGTTGAATATTACGGTGCTGGTCCATTCGAGAATTATGTCGACCGCAAGAGTGCTGCTTTCATCGGAAGGTACAGAACAACCGTTGATGAGATGTTTGTACCTTATGTAAGGACCCAGGATTGCGGCAACCGTACCGATGTAAGATGGTTTACTGTTACAAACCATGCTGGTTACGGTATAATGGTTACTGCGCCTAACCTGATGAACTTCAGCGCATTGCATTATACCCCCCTCGACCTGGATAAGGCCAACCACCCGTATGAGCTCACCAGGAGGAAAGAGACAATACTTACGGTCGACATGGCAGGGTGCGGACTTGGTAACGGCAGCTGCGGCCCGCCCCCGCTCGAAAGATACCTGTTGAAACCAACAAAGGCGGGATTCAGTTACTCAATCAAACCCTGCGCACCTATTCTGGGTGATAAAAGTGATGTGGCAAAAAAATATTGAAATTAAATTTTTAGTTGAATAGAGGGAGGTTCTTAAAACCTCCCTTTTATTTTTTAATCACTTTAATTAATAACAGTATTAGTGACTTTGAATAACGAATATCGAATAATGAATTATGAATGAAAAAGTTAATCTTATATAATCGGAAAAATCAAAAGGGACTATTTAAACGGGAGGGATTTTTTTGTTTTAACCCCCCTAATTTACTGGACAGATTTACATTAATTTAACTAAACATATTCTTCCTGATTCCTTTTTGCTAATTTTGTGTGTTTAATAATTGTAGCCGGATATACTGGCACAGGCTGAAAACTTATCATATGAGTAATGTATCTGCAGGTTCTCGATATAATAAACGGGGAGTATCATCCTCAAAAGAAGATGTACACAGGGCAATATCCGCTCTTGACAGGGGAATATTTCCTGATGCCTTTTGCAAGATTGTTCCCGATATATTAGGAGGCGACCCGGAATACTGCAACATTATGCATGCCGACGGTGCCGGAACCAAGTCGTCACTTGCTTACATCTACTGGAGGGAAACGGGAGATATGTCGGTTTGGAAAGGCATTGCACAGGATGCCATAGTGATGAACCTCGATGACCTCCTTTGTGTGGGGGCAT
>JBASIK010000234.1:0-6335 GCA_049654745.1 Bacteroidales bacterium | reverse complement strand
ATCCTGCAGAACCTTCACCCACTGAGTGCACTCCCGGCAGGAGAAGAACACTCTTCATGATGTCTGATTCTCCCATAGCTGTCGGGAGAAGCTTGAAAATATTTACATCAATCTTTTCAAGACCCACCTCAAAACGTTGCAAGGTTACATTTCTTTCAGCAGTTATCAATGCTTCTTTCAGAGGAATTAGCACGCTCCTCATATCGACGTTAAGCTCACCCGAACCATATACGTTGACATCCACAATCTTTTCTTTCATTCCAATGAATGAGAACTTCATCGAATAGCTGCCCCGTGGAACACTGAGTGAATAAAATCCATAAGAGTTGGAAATATCGCCGACAGAAAGTTTTGGAATCTGCACGGTGGCACCAGCAACAGGCTCTCTTGTATGCTGGTCAGTTATATACCCCGAAATTGTTACGATGCCGGGTTTGTCTCTGTCGGCAGGGTTACCAAGGTCAATTACTATGTTCCCTCCAGAACTTTTAGCCTCTTCTTCTTCATATTCCAGCCCTGGAATATATGACTGACCTGAAGCTTTTTCTTCTATCATGGGCTTGATAGCAAAGTATTTTGTCAGGATAATATTTCCCGATTCGTCGGAATAGTGATACAACCCCTGGCCGTCGAGAAGAGTATCGAGAATTTCGTTCAGGTATCTTTTGTTCTCGTACCGGCTCAGTTTTATACCTTTGAGCCATTCTTCCCTGAAAAAGAACTTAACCGGGAACTTTGATTCTGCCTTCAGGATGAAATCGTAAAATGATTGCCCCTCATAATTCCAGTCGACAAAATAATTCTGCTGTGCAGATGCATTGTAAAAAATCAGACAGAAGGCAATCAATATGAAGATTCTGAACCTCATCTCTGTAATGTTCTCATTTTCTATTATTTCTATTAAATGAATCGTAAAATTTGAGAATGGGAATAAAAGTGTAAGGGTCAATTCTTCCGATCTGGTATTTGTTGTTCCTTATGAATTCTCTGATTTCAGGTTTTTTATCCTGTAGCAGTCTCATGAGATCCGCTCGCCCTGAAATACGTACGATTGCCGTATCCTTACTTATAAATATTTTGTGTTTCTCAATGATTCTGTCATATTTACCGTCTATTGCAAGCGGCTGGATTTCCTTGATGTACTTTACGTAAAGAGCTGTTGGTCCGTTATATAGCACGTTGACATATCCCCGTATGACACTTCCCGAGTCGGCACCCATGTTTACAATATTGAAGGTTCTGTCATTGTAATTAAGGGTGAAGCTGTCAACCATCTCCCTGTTAAGGATTATTATGGGTTTATATGGAACAGCAAGCAGAAGTTCATCGTTTAATATGTCGTATTTCAGGTTGAGGTTTTTGTATTGTTTTCCTTCCAGTGTAACGTCCCCTGTGATGAATTCGGTTGTTGCGAAAAATTGATGGCCGTATGCCCTGCTATAAAGATTATACCATATCCGGCCGTTGAGCAACTGCTGGGAATCGGCATTTGAAGGTGTAATATTGTTAAATATTAAAGCTTCCTGCCCGCAAACAGGCAGGAAGCTGATGAAAGTAAACAGTAATGAAAGTATTGTAATATGGCTTGTAAAAGAATATTTCACGTCCTATTTTATTATAGGAGTGAGTACAATGTTCCGGTACATTACTTTCCCGTGGTCGCCCTGCAGGTATATCGGGCCAGGTGAGAACACATCCGATTTGATTGCCCCGCCGGTGGGTCCGTAAACAGGCTGATTATCAATAATTTTTACTCCGTTTAGAATTACTGTTAAATGTCTGTCGCACAGTGTTATATCGAGTGTCTGCCATTCACCGGCAGGTTTTTCCGCACTGACGGTGGGTGTTATCCTGCTGTAAAGTGCACCCATATTATGTGAGTCGAGAGGCCTTTTGTATGAATCCATGACCTGGACTTCATACATTCCACGCAGGTATATACCGCTATTGCTGCCCTGAGGTATATTGACTTCAAGTTTCAGGTTGAAATCTTCGAATTCCTGTTCGGTCCGTATGTTTCCGTATCTGATTCTTGGCTGGCCTTCTGGCTGAACGGGGTCATTAACCAGTACACCATCGACTACCTTAAAACCATTGGTAGTATTTTCCTCGATAAGCCGCCAGCCGGTCAGGTCTTTGCCATTGAACAGGACGATGGGTTCTCCGTATTTTACTTTTGAAAGGTCGGGTGCAGGAGGTACAGGAGGGAGTTTTTTCCCGGTAAAGGATGTCGAATCAACGCCCATGCCATTACGGCGGGGGGTGAGAAGATAACCAGTTAGTTTTTCTGTCCCGTCTTTCCGTACTTCAAGCCAGTTGGTTACGACGTGCGTTCTCAGTGGCTGATTCGCTTCATCGCGCTTTCGAATCAAATTGTTGGTTCGTGTTACCACAAGGTATTGGTCGGCAGCAAGAAAGACATTCGCAACAGGTGTCACACTGCCGGCTATCCAGAGGAGGTCGGCATCAAGGTAACCTTCTTCCTGCCTAACTTCAAGCCAGCCCACAGTGCCACCTTCAATGTCGAGTGTCCACTGCCCGAGAAATTCAGAAATATCAACTCTGGTAGCAGTACCAGCTTTTTTATCTGAAGTATTGCAGGAATTAACCGATAGCATTAATGCCAGTGAAATAAAAAAAACAGATGTTTTCATATCAAAGAATTTTTTCAGGTTAGATTCAGAACTTTAAAATTAAGAAATTGAAATCAAAAGAAATATTCTTTTTATTAAATAAATCATAATAATTGACCAGATTAAGGTTTTTTAACAGTGTATTGTCGAGGCCGGCAGGGTGAACTTATGTATGTAAAGGCCCTTTTCAAAGGGGACAGTAAATAATTTGAAATAAAAGGGTATTCTATTAAAAATTACCCTGAAAAAGATCCTGTCCCGACTTTAGAGACAGTGGGGACAGGATGATAATAAACATGTATTTGTTCTATCAGCTTCTTTCAGGATAATAAATCACTTTCAAAAAGTAAAAGCTGATATTTTGCCTATGCTAAAATGATGCAGTATTTACTTCGTATCCTGTTCAGGAGCTGACAGACGCACGTTTATAGTAAGTTTTTTATCAGTAACTATATATGCCGGTATTCTTATCTCAATTCTTTTAAGTCCTTCAATCTTCTTATCAAATACTGATGGAGGAGGATCCAGCATTATAGTTGACACCCTGACACCTGCTGGAGAATTAATTTTAAGTTTCAGGTATTTATTGTCTTTCATAAGGGTGGCGCCATCACTTGTTGGTATTACCTCAGCAGTGGTCATCAATGCCCATGTAATGGAAGTTGTTGAGTCATTAAGAATAACTTTATCTTCAATCGTTATTGAATGGTCTGAATCTTTTATGAATTTTCTAATTGCGCTGTTTACTTTTCCATCATATAATGGAGTAAGATCAATTGAAGCCTCAGGTTTTTCTCCATCTTTAAAATCAATAATTCTGGCTGAGGCATCTACCTTGAATCTTGAATTATTTACGGTAAGATTGCTATGGCCATGATTTCCTTTGGTTAAGAGTGACCACCTGGGTGAGTTCTGTGTCTGGTTCCAGAGGTCAAAGCCAGCCTGTTCAAGGGCATTATAATCCTGGTTTCCCGGGTCAATTACCCATCTAACGTCATTCAGTTCGAATACAAAGGTACCTGCGTCCATGTTGCCGTGGCTCAGGTTTGCACGTCCGCCTTTTCCTCCGAAATAGTATTTGTATTTATCATCTTTACCACCTCTGAAAACTACAACAGGATTTGTTCCTTCTCCCTTCCATGTAACGGGCAGGGGGGTATACGTTTTTTCCTCAAACTGTGAAAGCCATATAAGCCCTATACCTGCCAGTCTTGAGAGTCCGCCATAGTTTTCTACAGGGAGAAGGAATTTTTCTTTTTCAAGAAAGGTTGAATTACCGGTTTTCTGTGCAAACCAGGCAAGCACTATATCACCGTGGCGGCTGGTTCTGTCGCCACAATCGGCAAAATTGAAATAGTAACCCGATGGAGCAACCATAAGCATTTTGAAAATTGCACTTTTTATGAAGCCCGGATAATCAGAGAGGCCAAAATCTGTTCCAAAGGCGCTTGTAAGAATTGAAGAAGTAACACATGAAAAACTGGTACCATAATCCCAGTAAGTGGCACCTTCAGGATATACCCCATCGGGGATATATTGCTTCAGAGCGTTTGGCATACCGTCGAGTGACTTTTTGATTGTCTTTGCAGCCAGCTCTGGATCTTTTTCTGCAATTGCAATTGATGCCGCAATCATTCCCCCGTTGCACACCTGGTTCCAGTTATTTGTTGAGTTAAAATTCATTTTTGTTTCGCTTGGTATCAGTCCTTTTTCTATCAGTGCATTTTTTGCCATTTCAACTGTCTTGGCCGGAAGGGCATGACCGGTCCAGTCAATTGCAATTGCCACTGCAAGAGACATCTCTGCAACATCAAGGAAATGTGAAGGATTCCAGTCCTGAAACCCGCAAACTGCCTTTAATTCACGGTCAATTTTGTTTAATGCTTCCCTGTCGCCGTCAATTCTGTAAATCATTCCAAGGATAGTCATTCGGCGAAGCATCTCCCTTGATGTACTGAGCAGGCGACGTCCAATAACAACTCTTTCCAGTTCGGGTCGTTTGATTATCTCACTTGCTTCTATCTTCATCGCCCTGTAATAATTCTGCACTACGGGATCGGTTTTCAATCTGTTTCTGAGATTCTTTTCAATGGCAGGAGTAAGAACCAACCTTGGAGTTGATTTTTTTAGATTTTTCTTAATATAATCAACAGTTACTGGATTCTGCAGTTTGGGTGGCTCCTGAACACTTTCAGACTGTGTACTTTTAAAGGCCGGTAAAAGAAGAAAAAATATAGCCAGAAAAAATGATAAAACTGTGATTCTTGTGATTGTTATAGTTTTCATAGTTAATAGTTTAAACATCAAAACAAAATAGAAAACAGTTTTTTATATGAATATTATTATCCAGGAAATATTAACTATTTACTCCATAACTGCAAAGCAGATGGGGTAAACAGGTGGGTTATTTTTTAAATTTTTTACTCATAAAATCACATTACTTTAATTCATGGCAGATTACTAATAAACTCGGGGTTCATATACTTCCATAACCACTCCTCTGTCTCTAATAACCAATACATCATTAGAATTGTAAGTGTTTACACCATCTGTTACTGTAAGATTTAGAACAATTCCATCCCGTTTTTTATTCCCCCATTCATAAGCTTGAGAACGGAATTCACCTGTACCTGAAATGGTTAATGTTGAACCTGGTGCTCCAGTAATTGTACAGTTGTTCCCATTGAATGACAGGAGCATGGTAATATTACCGGTCATTATGGATGAACGGAGATAAGTTGTAAGTGAGACCTGATATCTGCCGGTTGTAATTAATTTCACCGTTGGATTCTGTTCAATATAATTTGCACTATAGGTTGTTGTTTCCAGTACATTATTTGAAGCATCTTTTACCGTGCTTGATCCGTAAAAGAAGTATGTTCCATGATATTCATTTATATATTTTATTGCAAACATTGTAAAGTTTTTGGGGACCACATCCCACTGAGAGGCAATTCTGGGATCAGCGTTGGGTAAAGATGTTCGTCCGACAAGTATTGTATCAACATCATTGGATGAAACAAGACGCAATGGTACAACATATTTGTTCCTGATTGTTGAGGGGTCGTTGAAAAAGGCGTCTGTCAGCTGTACTGTAACTCCTCCGTTGAATTTACCTTTGGGAACAATTATTTTATCAGGCGAACTTAAAGTATAATAATTTGAGGGCAAAGCCTTTATAGTATCCCCGGTTGATGCAAACAAAACATTATTGCATAAGCTTTCATCAACCTGAAAGGTAAATACACGGTCCTTAGTGTTATTATACAGGCCACCTATTGCAACGGAAATAACAAACCGGTGAGCATTATCATTTGAATTGTCATAAATGTAATCGCCTAAAACCAGGGTTCGCACCGGATACTGGTAGGGGAAATATCCTGAAACATAATCGAAATCAGGATGATTTATCTCGAAGTTTTCACATGAAACTAAACCTACCAGAATTAAAAGTAACAAAATCAGTTTTTTCATAATACTAGTCTTAATAATGTTATTTCCAACCGTTATTTTGAATAAGATTGTATTTAATAACCTCGGAATAGGGTACAGGCCCATAGTGCATGTAGCTGTTATCATAAGCGCGTTCTTCAACTGTAAAGTAATTAAAGTTAGTGCCGTCGATACGAACGCCCCTTACCGGGACAGTCAGGTCTTCTTTCCATCTCCTCAGATCCCAGAAGCGGAAACTTTCGAAACAGA
>JBASIK010000233.1:0-73701 GCA_049654745.1 Bacteroidales bacterium | reverse complement strand
AAAAAAGGAATAAAAAAGCTGCTTATGTGGCTTTTTTTTGTTGAAAAAGATTGGAAACAGTCTTTTTTGTCAAAAAAAGTTTTATCATATAAACAAAAAAAGGGGGGATATAATAGTAAAAAGATATAGAAAATGTTAATAGGGGTAATAAAAGGGGGGAGGTAGAAGAAAAAAGATAAAATTGTTTGGAATATATATTAAAAATATATAGGTTTGTCACGAAAAAACAAAAATATCTTACAAATGATTATGAAATCAGGAATGAGACGGATTTTTGCAATTCTTTTGTTAAGTGTTTGCGGGTCCTCTGCTTTAATCGCAGCAGAGAACACACCGGTCGATACCGGAGCTACTGCCTGGATGCTGACTTCCACAGCTCTTGTTCTTCTTATGATACCTGGGCTGGCTATGTTTTACGGAGGACTGGTAAGGTCTAAAAATGTGCTCGGAACAATTATGCACAGTTTCGTTGCAATGGGTATTATCTCGGTTCTGTGGGTGATTATTGGTTATGCAATGAGTTTCGGCCCCAACATTTTAGGAGGTCTTTTTGGCTGGAATCCTGATTACTTTTTTCTTAAAGGTATCGATTCCAGCATTCTTGAGGCAGGAGTGCCCGAATATGTGTTTTCAATGTTTCAGGGGAAATTTGCAATTATAACTCCTGCACTGATTGCAGGTGCTTTTGCTGAAAGGATTTCCTTTAAGGCATATTGTTTCTTTATTGCATTATGGAGCATTCTTGTTTATAATCCATTATGCCACTGGGTATGGGCACCTGATGGATTTCTTTATAATCTGGGGGCTAAAGGTGCGATAGATTTTGCCGGGGGTACGGTGGTCCATATATCAGCAGGTTTCAGCGGGCTTGTTGCTGCATTGTTTCTCGGAGCTAGAAGAGGTTATCCCTATCAGGTAATCAGGCCGAACAATCTTGTTATTACCATGTTGGGTGCCGGATTGCTGTGGGTCGGGTGGTTCGGTTTCAATGCTGGTAGCAGTATTTCGAGCGGACTTAGTACTGCGCAGGCACTCACTGCTACTCAGGTGGCTGCGGCAACCGGGGCCCTGTCGTGGATAATTATTGAAAGTATTCACCAGGGGAAAGCAACCGCTCTCGGCTTTGTTAGCGGCATTCTGGCAGGGTTGGTTGCCGTAACACCAGCTGCCGGAGTGGTTCAGCCATATGGAGCCATGGTGATTGGCATGCTGGCTTCGTTCTTCTGCTATTTCGCTATTCAGATGAAGAATAAAATGGGTTATGATGACAGCCTTGATGCTTTCGGAATACATGGAATAGGAGGTGTAGTCGGAGCGCTGTTCCTTGCTTTCTTTATCAGATCATCATGGATGGCCGAAGCGGCAGGATCATCGGTCACCGGCTCATGGACCATGCTGAACCAACTTGGAGTTCAAACTCTGGCAGTTATAATAGCTATTGTGTATTCAATGTCAGTTACTTTTATTATCCTTTATATATTGAACAAATTTATCAGAATAAGATCAGATGAAGAAGACGAAATGGCAGGTCTCGACAGATCTTACCATGGAGAAAGAGGTTACGGAATGGTTAATCCCAGTTAAAAGAAAATAAAACTTAGGCTTATGAAACTTATTACTGCCATAATACGTGAAGTAAAACTCGATAAGGTTAGAGAAGCCCTTATTGAAGCCGGTATCACAAGGATAACAGTCAGCCGCGTTTCCGGGAACGGACGCCAGAGAATAGAGGAAATGTACAGGGGGTTGAAAATAGTCCCCGACCTTGTTCCGAAAGTTAAGATTGAGATAGCTGTCAACGATTCTTTTGTTGAGACAACAATTGATACTATAATCAACTCAGCAAGAACCAATGGACCCGGAGGTTCTTCCGGTGACGGCAAAATATTTGTCACTCCTCTCGAAGATTGCATCCGCATCAGGACAGGAGAAAGAGGCTCTTCCGCAATCTGATTCGAAGATTCTTCAGGTTGGTTGGTTGGGTTGCCCGGCGAATCGTTTGCCGGGTTCTTTGTTAATGCACAGGTTCGTTATATACTTTCCTTAACTGAACGGTTAATATCATTTTTCAATATTTATTTTTTCACATTGGATTTTTACATATATTTGAATTGCATTTCCTCAAAAAGTGCTTAAACATGCTGGTAAAAACATTTGCTAGTGCGGTAACCGGCATAGATGCCGTTACTGTTACCATTGAGGTTAACGTGTCCCGCGGAATAAGGTTCTTTCTTGTTGGGCTTCCCGATGTTGCCGTTAAGGAGAGTCAGCAGAGAATAGAATCGGCTCTTAGGGCTTTGGGATTTCACTGGCCAGGCAAGCAGGTGGTTATTAATATGGCTCCTGCTGATATCCGTAAAGAGGGTTCAGCGTATGACCTGCCACTTGCAGCTGGAATCCTTGCAGCCGACGAAAAGATTTCAAATGGCCTTCTCGACTCATTTATTATGATGGGAGAACTCTCTCTCGACGGCACCCTGCAGCCTGTAAGGGGAGTGCTCCCTATAGCTATCAGGGCCAGGGATGAAGGTTTCAAAGGAGTGATTGTACCTCTAAAAAATGCAATGGAGGCTGCAGTTGTTAATGGTATAGATGTCTACGGAATGAGTTCACTGGCTGATGTAATTGATTTCTTTAACGGGAGAAAGAGATTCGAACCGGTGAAGGTGGATCTGAATGATCTTTTCAGCCGTGAAGCAAACAAGTATGATGTTGATTTCTCAGATGTGAAGGGGCAGGAGAGTGTAAAGAGGGCGCTGGAAGTGGCTGCTGCAGGAAACCATAATGTTATAATGGTCGGGCCTCCGGGAGCGGGTAAAACAATGCTTGCCCGCCGCCTGCCAACCATAATACCTCCTCTGATGCTTGAAGAAGCACTTGAAACTACTAAGATTCACTCTGTGGCAGGAAAAATAGATGACAATGTTTCACTTATGACCCGCCGCCCTTTCCGCTCACCTCACCATACAATATCCGATGTGGCACTTGTCGGCGGAGGTACTTTCCCACAGCCTGGTGAAATATCTCTCGCCCATAACGGGGTGCTCTTCCTGGATGAACTGCCAGAATTCAAAAGAAGCGTCCTTGAAGTTTTAAGACAACCACTTGAGGATAAAGTGATTACTATATCCAGAGCCAGATTCACAGTAGATTATCCTGCCAACTTTATGCTGGTAGCATCCATGAACCCGTGCCCCTGCGGTTTTCATAATCATCCTGAAAAGAATTGCACCTGCTCGGCAGCAATGATTCAAAAATACCTCAGCAGAATTTCCGGTCCACTTCTCGACCGTATAGATATTCATATTGAAGTCATTCCGGTAAAATACGACAAACTTTCAGGAAACGTCTCGACTGATAATTCTGAAAAAATAAGGGAGAGGGTAATAAGAGCCAGAGCCATACAGGCAAATAGATTTGAGAATATTTCGGGTATCTATACAAATTCCCAGATGACACCTTCACTCCAGAGAAAATATTGCTACCTTGATGAAGCAGGTAGCCGACTGCTGAAAACAGCCATGGACATAAGAGGACTTTCTGCAAGAGCTTATGACCGGATTTTAAAAGTGGCACGCACTATAGCAGACCTCGATGAATCAGAAAACATACAGGCAAGCCATATATCAGAAGCTATAAACTACCGAAACCTCGACAGGGAAGGATGGGCCGGATAAAATCAGGATATTTTCCTGCACCTTGTTTGTTAAATCAATGTTTATTCCTAAATTTATTCTGTAAAATTTTCTGCTGAAACCTGATGAATAATCTTCTCAGGCATATTAGGGAAAAGATGACGGAAAGTCGTCTGATGTTTGCTTACCGTGGCGTGGTGACAAGTGAAAACACTACATCACTTCTCACACTTCTTGAAAAGGAAATGGAGAGTTCTGAATTCAGCTTTCAGGGAAGAAAAAGACTCTTCATGTTTGTGCTTGAGAGCCTGCAGAATGTTTCACGCCATAGCAAGCAAGACCAGTTTGCCGAAATGTCGCTGGTTATATACTCAAAAACATACGAAGGCTACACTGTTACAACAGGCAATGTTATAGAAAATACACAGATTCCAAATCTGAAGGCCAGGCTCGATGCTATTAACAGCCTTAATACTTCGGAAATAAGGAAGGTGTACCGCGAGATGCTGAACACTACCGAATTCAGCAGCAAAGGAGGAGCTGGCCTCGGACTGATTGAAATGGCCAAAAAAACAGGTAACAGGCTCGATTATGACTTTATAAAAATTGATGATAAATATTCCTATTTTATTCTGAGCAAGACAGTTGATTCAAGTGGCACCGGCACAAGTGACAGAATGCCAATGACCAGGTTTGAAAGTGAAGCCGTGGTGCAGATCGAAAAGCTCATGTCACTCAATAACATTCACCTTATATGGTCGGGCCATTTTTCTACTGATGTAAGCAAAGAAGTCCTTTCCTTTACAGAAACAGGGCTCACGGAGAAAAGTATAAAATCTTCAGTCAGGAGAAAAGTTTTTGGTATACTGGTAGAAGCACTCGACAATATTGCCAAACACAGTGCTCCTGCAAATATGGCTGAGAAATTCGGAATGCCAGTAGTTTTAATAAGGCTCGAAAATAACAAAGATTATGTGATTACCACAGGCAATCTGATTGAAAATGAAAAGATAGTTCAGCTCAAAGAAAAACTCGATGCAATAAACAGTTGCGACAGGGAAGCACTCAAGAACCTTATGAAGGAGTCACTGCGCAGCCAGCGTGTTTCTTCAGACAGTACAGGTAATCTGGGGCTAATTGAAATGGCCAGAAAATCAGATGGCAGACTCGATTATTATTTTGAGCCGGTAAATGATGTATTTTCCTATTTTACTCTATCGGTAAGGGTCTCTGACAATTGATTCTTAATAATATTTCAGGGTCAGGGTCGCACCATCCCATTCAGCATAATTTGGCTGCTGTATCCAATCGCCCAGGATCATGACCGTTGAGCCGTTGCCAAGAACATGTTTTAAAGTAAGATGGCGGTGACCATAAATGAAATAATCGATATTTTCTTTTTCCAGTAAGCCTTTTGAATACTTTATAAGATCTTCTTTTTCTTCCCCCATAAATTCCAAAGAAATACCCTTGCCAAGTCTGCTGTTTTTTGACCACCAGTGACCGAAGCCCATACCTATGCGGGGGTGCAGGGCGGAATAGAGCTTTTGAAGGGGTCGGTTGCGGAAAATACGTAAAAGTAGTTTGAAAGCTTTATGGTCTGACCCCAACCCTTCCCCATGGGCAAGATAGAATTTTTTACCGTCAAACTCTGTAATGAGAGCCTCATGATGAGTTATAACACCGCATTCGTTCTCAAGATATTTCCCAATCCACATATCGTGATTCCCGGCAAAAAGATGTACGGGTATGCCCGAATCAGTAATAAATGAAATTGTTCCCAGAAACCTGGTAAATCCGCGGGGAACCACATATCTGTATTCCCACCAGAAATCAAACACATCACCCAGAAGATATATTTCCTTTGCTGATGGAGCAATTTCATCAAGCCATTCGACCACTTTTCTTTCCCTTCCGGCAGTGTCGGTCCCGGCCCCTAGCCCGAGGTGAAAGTCAGATGCAAAAAATATTTTCTCCACTGCCACTTTATTGAAGTTAGTACCCAAAAATCTGCTGCAGTTTTAGTTGGAGTTGCTTGCCATGAAGATTTGATGCAATTATCTCGCCATCCGGACTGTATAGATAATTTGCAGGTAAAATCCTTACATTATATATTATTGCATTTACCGGATTTGCCGGGTCGTCTTCCCTTACACTTATCCAGGGAAGTTCATCAAATTGTACGGCTTTTTTCCATGTATCCTCATTCAGATCCAGGTTAATCTGGTATATCTCAAATCCTTTACTTTTATACTTGTTATAAAGGGTTTTAAGCTCAATGTTTTCAGCAATGCAATCGGATGATGCAGCCGACCAGAAGGCGAGCAGGACATATTTACCCCTGAGTGATGACAGAGCTACTCTTTTCCCGTTAATGTCTTTTAAATCAGGGTCAAGTTTCCTTTCGGGAGCTTTTTTTGCAAGCTCTTCTATCTGACTCATCATCAGTTTTTCCTTTTCCTGCTCGAAATTGGCTTTCAGAGCCCTTGCCTGTTTCGATTTAGGATAATGATAGTTGAGAGTATCGGATACAATTTTCAAAAACTGAATATCACGTGGATCGTAAAGTACATATGTCTGATCGTTAAAACGCTGATAAAGGGCTTTTATAGAGGCAAATGAATTCAGGTTTTTAAGAATGAAGGAAATATTGAACATTCTCTGATCCTTCAGAAGCTTTAAATATGCATCGTTGATCTCTTTTTCTATCGACTCAAAACCGGGTTTGCCGTACGCTTTGTTGTATTCTGAATTCAGGGAATCTATTTTTCTTTGTGTTACTGCCAGTGCCGAATCGAGCACCATCAGCTTCTGTGTCCCTGGTGAACCTTTTACTGTATAATCCCGTGAGAGAAACTCTGAGCGGAAATTAATGCTGATTTTTTCCCCGGGCTCTGCAAGTATAGTAATAAACCCTTTGCCTGTTTTGCCAACCTGGTAAAACTCAGGCAGTGTTGCATTTATTCTTAATCTGAAAGAACCGTTTCTCTTTATTTTTACTGAATCAATCAGAACAGGAGTATTGATATCTATTCTGTTAATGAAAATATATCCTTTTTCGGGTTTTTCGAGCTTCCCTTCTATAATTATTTTCTGGCTTTCTTTGCATGAAAAAGCTGCAAAAAGCAGGAAGAATACCAGGTAAAGGTGTTTGTATTTCATAATTCCTGAAGTTTTTCCTTGCTTTTTCATTGATAGCGTCTGATTCTGATTTTAAACATTATTTATTACTGAAATATTTCAGCAAGTTTCGACTGAAGTTCTTCACCCCTGAGGTTGACGGCTATTATTTTCCCGTCCCTGTCGAGCAGATAGTTATTGGGGATTTGTTCAATGTGATATAGTGACACCACTGATGATTCCCAGTATTTCAGGTCACTTACATGTATCCATTTACCGAGTTTGTCTTCCTCTATTCCCTTGAGCCATGCTTCGCGGGTACGGTCGAGAGAGACCTGAAATATTTCGAAGCCCTTATTGTGGTATTTTTCATATGCTCTGACAAGATTTGGGTTTTCTAGCCGGCATGGTCCGCACCATGCAGCCCAGAAGTCGAGTAGTACAACATTGCCCCTTGTTGATGAAAGAGATATCATTTGCCCGTCGGGTGATGGAAGAGTAAAATCAGGGGCTTCGTTACCAGGTGTCAGCAATGTTCCGCCTGAAGATGTTACACCCTCAACGAGGGCTGCTACCTGCTCGTGAAGCGCCCTTACCGGTCCTGAAGCGGGATAACGCCTGTAAAGTACGGAATCAACCTTAATGAAATAGTTAATATCTTTCACAGGGTCAAGTACATAGGCCCTTGGAGCAACCTGCTGGTAAAGAGCAATAAGCGTAACAAGAGATCCCGTGTTGTCATCGATAAATTTTTTTGTATAACTGTTTATTTCCGACAGGTAAACCCTGGCAGTGCTGTCGATAGTCTCAACAACTTTTGGCAGGTCAGGACTACTTTCATTTTCTCTATATATTTCTGAAAGATTCCGCAACTTTTCAGTTGTACTTTTAAGAACCTTGTTATATTCGAGAAGCTTGTCTGTCCCTTCGGAACCCTTTACAGAAACGGGTTCATTTAACCTGTTATAGGTAGCTTTTACCTCAATTTTTTCACCGGGCCCAGCCAGTAGAGTAAAGAAATTTCCATTAGACTGTTTTAAAAGATAAAAGACTGGTATATCTATCTCTCTTTTAAAGGAAAAGTTTCCGTTTTTTTCGAGTTTCACAGAATCCACGTTCTCAACTGCAGTTTCTTTTATTTCGGCAAGGTATAGGTACTCACCATCAGGAGCATTCTCGAGCTTCCCTGAAATTGTTACACTGTTATTGCTGCAACCTGAAAATAAAACAACCATTATTAAAGGAATATACGTTCTCATGTTGATATTTGTATTACTTTTGAAAATTTAATTGTCTGCAAAGATATTCTTTCTTTTTATTGCCTGAAAGTATTTGATAAAATTAATAAATGCATTATTTTTCACAGGTTTATGATAATTTACTACCGGTGATTTTGGAGTTAAAATAAAAAGAATTATCTTAAAAGAGTTAAAAGTATATTTAAATTTTATGGGATATATCAAGTTCGATAAAGCAAAACTGGTTAATCTGGAATATTCTCTAAGCCGTGAGATTCTGAGGACAAACAGGGCTGGAAGTTATTCATCCACAACGATTGTTAACTGCAATACACGTAAGTATCACGGGTTGCTTGTCTGTCCGGTTGACACATTTGGTGGGGAAAGGCATGTTCTGCTTTCATCTCTCGATGTTATTGTAGTTAATAACGATGCCTCGTTCAATATTGGAATCAGAAAATATAAAGGTGATTATTATAACCCCAAGGGTCATAAATATCTTGAAGATTTTGATACAGAAGTTATCCCTGCAACAACATACAGGGTGGGAGGGGTCATACTAAAGGAGGAGAAACTGCTTGTTCATTACGAGGAGCAATTTCTTGTAAGATACACTATTATTGAGGCTTCAGAGCCGATGAAGCTGCAGGTACGTCCTTTTCTGGCCTTCAGAAGCATCCACGACCTTACGCATGCCAACATGATTGCAAATACAAAAGTTGAATACATAAAGAATGGAATAAAAATAAGGCTTTACGAAGGCTTCCCATGGCTTCATATGCAGCTTTCGGAAAAAGCGGAGTTTATACCTGTACCCGACTGGTATTATGGAGTCGAATACATAGAGGAGCAGAAGAGAGGTTATGAATATTCCGAGGATCTTTTTACACCGGGATTTTTTGAAGTTGAAGCAAAAGAAGGTGACAGCATAGTCTTTTCAGCATCGACCTCTGAAGAAAAACCTGCAGGCTTTAAGATAAAGTTTACAAAAACAGTAAAAGCTAAGATACCAAGAAGCAGTTTCAAAAATTGTTTGCAGAATGCTGCACAACAGTTTATTGAAAGAAGAAAAGGTATGACACTTATCATTGCCGGATATCCATGGTTTGGAGCATGGGGGCGTGATACCTTTATATCATTGCCGGGGCTTGCACTTGCAAAGCACAAACTTGAGTTATATGAAGATGTATTTGATACAATGATAAAAAGGTTGAAAAACGGACTTTTCCCCAATACGTGCGGCGATGATTGTGCAGCTTATAATTCAGTTGATGCACCTTTGTGGTTCTTCTGGGCTCTTCAGAATTATGTGAAACAGGGCGGTAAAAATGTATGGAGCAAATACGGTGAAACAGCGAAATCGATTATAAGCTCCTATATTAACGGTACCGATTTCAATATTCACATGCGTGAAAACGGGCTCATTTACTGGGATGCTCCCGGGAAAGCTATTACCTGGATGGATGCAGTTGTTAATGGTGAGCCGGTAACTCAGAGAAAGGGATATGATGTTGAAATTAATGCCTTGTGGTATAATGCAATATGTTTTGCTCTTGAGATTGCAGAAAAAAACAATGATAATGAGTTTATTGAGAAATACCGCCACCTTCCGGAGCTTATAAGAAAGTCGTTTATCGAGATTTTCTGGAATGAGGAGGCTGGATACCTGGCCGACTACGTCAACGACGAAGAAGGTGCGAATATGTTTATCAGGCCCAATATGGTCATTGCTGTTTCGCTCCCTTACTCGATGCTGTCCACTGAGCAAATGAAGAAGGTTCTGGATATTGTAGACAAACAACTTGTTACGCCCCGCGGCCTGAGAACCCTTTCGCCCCGTAACCAGTATTACAGGGGTGTTTACACAGGGAATCAGGAACAGCGTGATATGGCTTACCATCAGGGTACGGCATGGCCCTGGCTATTAGGACCTTTCTGCGAAGGATGGCTGAAAGTTTATAACCGACAGGGCGTGCAGAAGGTTAAAAATCTTGTTTATGGATTTGAAGAGGTGATGAATGAGCATGGTGTAAGCACCATTTCTGAGATTTATGACGGAGACCCTCCGCATACTGCAAGGGGTGCAATTTCACAGGCATGGAGCGTTGGTGAAATTTTAAGAATTATTAATATTCTTGAAACTAAATATCCTGACGAATAAAAGGTGTTGTTATGCGTGTTTTAATGTTTGGCTGGGAATTTCCGCCCCATATCTCCGGTGGCCTTGGTACGGCAAGCTATGGCCTTACTAAAGGCATTGTCTCCCTGAAAGATACGGAGGTAATATTTGTTGTTCCAAAAGCGTGGGGTGATGAGGACCAGTCAGCCGTCAGGCTCATTGGAGCTAACAATGTACCTGTGGCCTACCGCCGGGTATATTACCACGGTTTAAAGCGAGAAATAACAACATACGAGGTGCAGTCAGAAATAATCCCTTATACCGACCCTGAAGAGTTCTGGAGACTTACAAAGAAGAGGGAGGAATTGCAGAAGAGTGTCCTCGTCCATACAAATCGGGAAGGCAAAATTGATTTTACCGGACGGTATAATGGGAACCTGCTTGATGAAATTTATAAATACTCAATAGTTGCTGCTGTTCTTGCCTCTGAACTAGAATTCGATATTATACATGCTCACGACTGGCTGGCTTATCCGGCAGGTATTTCTGCAATGGAAGTATCGGGTAAACCTCTTGTGATTCATGTTCATGCAACTGAGTTCGACAGAAGCGGGGGAAACGTCAACCCTGATGTTTATAACATCGAGAAGCGAGGAATGGATGCAGCAGCAAAGATTATTACTGTGAGCAACCGTACAAGGGATATCGTGATATCCAAGTACAATATCAATCCCGAAAAAGTTGAAACAGTCTACAATGCTGTAGAACCTGTTGACGTTGCAGAGCATCTACATATCAAAAAAGGGTTCGATGAAAAGGTCGTGACTTTTCTGGGCAGGATAACACTGCAGAAGGGACCAGAATATTTTATTGAAGCAGCAAATAAGGTGCTGAAAAAGATGAAGAATGTAAGATTTGTAATGGCTGGTTCGGGCGACCTGATGGAAAGGATGATAAGAAGAGCAGCATCACTAAAGATTACTGACAGATTCCATTTTACGGGGTTTCTGAGAGGAAAGGATGTCTTTACCATGCTGGCAATGAGCGATGTGTATATAATGCCCTCTGTCTCGGAGCCTTTTGGAATTTCTCCCCTCGAGGCAATGATGTCGAATGTGCCGGTAATAATAAGTAAACAGTCGGGAGTGGCAGAGATTCTAAAACATGCCGTTAAGGTCGATTTCTGGGATATCGATGCAATGGCCGATGCAATTTATGGCATCCTTACATATCCTGCCCTGTCAGGAGAATTTATCAAAAATGGCAGGGATGAAGTAATAAGGATAAGATGGGAAAATTCAGCCCGTCATATCCGCCAGATTTATGAAGAGGTGATTTCGAAACATAAACAATAACAGATATGAGTGCAGCAGTAAAAAAGGCAATATGCCTCTTCTTTGAGGTGCACCAGCCTTTCAGACTTAAACGTTACCGGTTTTTTGATCTAGGGATTGACCACTATTACTATGATGATTATACCAATGAGTCTATAATGCGAAAGGTGGCTGAAAGATGTTACCTTCCGGCCAACAATATCATATTTGATCTGATTTCAAAAAACAAGAATAAATTTAAAGTCTCGTTTTCCATTACCGGTATAGCTCTCGATCAGTTCAAACTTTATGCTCCTGAAGTTATTGATTCTTTCAAAAGACTTGCCGAAACTGGCTGTGTTGAGTTCCTGGCTGAGACTGAAGCGCATTCACTGGCATCACTGGGCAACAGGGCTGAATTTGAACGCCAGGTAAATAATCACAGGCATTTAATAAAAGAATATTTCGGAATTGAACCTCAGGTATTCAGAAATACCGAAATGATTTATTCCGATCAGATAGGTTCGTGGGTTGCAGATATGGGATTTAAAGCTGTCCTTACCGAGGGTGCAAAACATGTTCTGGGGTGGAAAAGTCCGAATTATCTGTATTGTAACACTATCAACCCCCGGCTTAAAGTTCTGCTGAGAAATTTTGTCCTGAGCGATGACATTGCATTCAGATTTTCGAATCGCACATGGAACGAGTGGCCTCTTACAGCAGATAAATACGCTTCATGGATTAACAAGCTGGCTCCAAAAAGTGAGGTTATAAATATTTTTATTGATTACGAAACTTTTGGTGAACATAACCCTGAGGAATCTGGTATTTTCGATTTTTTATACCATCTGCCGGCAGCAATAATGAAAAAGACACCTTTTAAATTCATGACTCCATCAGAAGTGGCGAATAACCTTCAGCCCGTTGCTGCTATAAATATCCCGACTCCTATCTCATGGGCAGATGAGGAAAGAGACCTTACCGCATGGCTGGGTAATGAACTCCAGAATGCTGCATTTGAAAAATTGTATGAACTTACTGACAGGGTCAACAAATGCGAATATGAACAGATAAAGAAAGACTGGACATACCTTCAGGCAAGCGATCATTTTTATTATATGTGTACAAAATTCTTTTCCGATGGTATTGTTCATGCGTACTTTAACCCTTACGAGAGCCCTTATGAGGCATTTATGAATTATATGAATATACTCAGCGATTTTGAGATAAGAATTAACAGAATGTGTCCAGCTACAGAACACGAAATTGAAATACTTAAATACGATTCTCAACTTCGGGCAAAAGATGAAATAATAGCAAAGCAAGCAAAAGAAATTGAGACTCTTAAGAAGAAACTTGAAAAGTTATCAGGTAAAAAAACAAAAGCCAGCTCAAAAAGGGAGACAAAGGAGAAGGCCGAAAAGAAAGCAAAAACAAAACAAAAGAAAAGCAAGACAGGAGAAAAGAGTCTGGTTGAGCTGGCTGCCGAGGTAGTCAAAAAGACAAAACTAAAAAAGTCAGAATCGAAAGGAAAGAAGGCTACCTCCAGAAAAACTGCCGGAAAAGTCTCAAAAAAGAAAACATCATCCGCAAAATCAAAAAAATAATCTCACCATTAAATCAAATATTTTTAAAATAATTCTTTATGAAAGTTGGATTTCTTTTTGAAACAAGCTGGGAGGTATGCAACAAGGTTGGAGGGATACATACCGTAATTTCAACCAAAGCCCTGAACATTGTAAATGAACTTGGCGACAATTACATTTTAATAGGTCCTGACGTATGGAGGGAAGATAGCACCAACCCTGAGTTCATTCCTGATGATTCGATGTTTATTGACTGGAAAAACAGGGCAATATCTGAAGGTCTGAAGGTAAGGACCGGAAGGTGGAACATTGCTGGTAGGCCTATTGTCTTTTTACTTGATTTTACACCTTTTTTTGGTCAGCAAAACGAAATTTTCGCACGCTTCTGGGAAACATACAAGCTCGACAGTATTACAGGGCAGTGGGATTATGTTGAACCTGCACTTTTCGGATATGCAGCAGGAAAAGTAATAGAAAGTTTTACCAATTTCTATCATGAACATCATGATATTGTTGCCCAGTTTCATGAATGGATGACTGGGACAGGTGTTCTTTATCTTAAAAAGCATGCGCCCTGGGTGGCAACAGCATTTACAACACATGCAACTGTACTGGGCAGGTGTATAGCAGGCAACAACAGACCGCTTTACGGAAAAATGACGGATTACAATCCGGTGAATGTGGCACGTGAGTTCAATGTCATAGCAAAACAGTCGCTTGAAAAAATAACTGCTGCTGAAGCAGACGTATTTACAACTGTTAGTGAACTTACCTCAAGAGAATGCGCTCATTTTCTTGGTA
The DNA here is from genome assembly GCA_049654745.1 of Bacteroidales bacterium. Lineage (GTDB taxonomy): Bacteria > Bacteroidota > Bacteroidia > Bacteroidales > VadinHA17 > LD21. Next base: position 59,889 of record JBASIK010000233.1, on the reverse strand, counting down.
AGAAAGTTGACCTTATAACTCCAAACGGCTTCGAGAATTCATTTGTACCCGGCCCTGATGTTTTTGATGAAAAGAGGCAAAAAGCAAGGGAGATGCTTTTCAGAGTTGCACAGGCAGTGCTTGGTTATGCGCCATCGCCAGATACAATGCTTGTGGCTACCAGCGGGAGGTATGAGTTCAGAAACAAGGGAATAGACATTTTTATTGACTCCCTGGGTGAGATCAACAGAAAAGCTGAAATACAAAAAGAATGTATCGGATTTATACTAGTTCCAGCATATCATAAAGGTCCACGGCAAGATATTATAGATTTTCTATATAATAACGGTCCCGTACCTTCTGGTGACATCTATCTGACCCATAGCCTTCATTATCCGGAGCCAGATGCTATACTGAACAGGATAAAGAGCAACGGCCTGACAAATGACCAGAAGAACAGAGTAAAGGTAATCTTCGTTCCGTCGTACCTTAATGGGAATGATGGCATATTTAACATGTCGTATTACGATCTTCTTATAGGATTCGATCTTACAGCATTTCCATCATATTATGAGCCATGGGGTTACACGCCACTGGAAAGCATGATGTTCCGTATACCCACCCTCACAACTACCCTTTCGGGTTTCGGATTGTGGGTTAAGGAGAATTTCAGCGATACTGGGAAAAGCATAAGAATAATAAACAGAACCGATGAGAATGAACCAGAAGTAATTTCATCCATCTGCTCTTTTATTTCCGAATTTGCCACACTAGGAGAGCAGGAAATTGCAGAAGCCAGGAACAAAGCTTATGAAATTTCGAGGACACTGATGTGGGATAGCTTTGTAAAGCACTATTTCACGGCATACGACAGGGCATTGACGGTAAGCTTTGAACGCAGGAACGAACCGCGTGAGTTTATAAAAATGGTAGAGGCTCCTGTGCTTGAAATAAAGAAACCTCACCAGGTACCGGTATGGAAAGATATATATGTTCAGAGTGATGTTCCTGAGAAACTGGCAGCATTGAAAGAGCTGTCAACAAATCTATGGTGGTCGTGGAATTCAAGGGCAGAGAACCTTTTCAGAAGGATGGATCCGACGGTTTGGGACAGTGTGGGGCATAATCCCAAGAAGCTCCTTGAACAGATTGATTATAAACGGCTTCTTGTTCTTGAAGAAGATGAAGATTTCCTCAGGGAGTTAAATACAGTTTATCGGATATTCAGGGAATATATGGACCGCCCTGAAGATAAAACCAAACCATCTGTTGCGTACTTCAGTATGGAATTTGGTATACACCAATGCCTGAAAATATACTCAGGGGGCCTTGGAGTCCTTGCAGGCGATTATCTTAAGGAGGCAAGCGATTCAAACCTGAATATCATAGGAATAGGACTTTTATACCGCTATGGTTATTTTAAACAGAAACTTGGTCCGCGAGGAGAACAGATAGCAGTTTATGAAGCCGAAGAATTCAGCCACCTGCCAGTAAATCCGGTTAAAGACAATGAGGGCAACCATCTTACTGTTTCACTGGCATGGCCTGGCCGAACGGTAAAAGTCAGGGTATGGGAAGCTAAAGTTGGAAAAGTAAGCCTGTTCCTTCTTGATACAGATTTTGACGAGAATATACCTGAAGACAGAACTGTTACCCACCATCTATATGGAGGTGATAATGAGAACAGACTCAAGCAAGAACTTGTACTCGGTATTGGAGGAGTAAGGGCTCTAACGGCAATGGGCATAAAACCGGACATCTTCCACAGCAATGAGGGACATTCAGCATTTATAAGCCTTGAAAGGTTGAGAGTCCTTATTAATGATTACCATCTAACGTTCGATGAGGCGATTGAAGTTGTTCGTTCTTCAACACTCTTTACCACACATACTCCGGTCCCGGCAGGACATGATGCCTTTGACGAAGACCTGCTGCGTAAATATATCTCCCATTATCATACACGTCTTAACATTACATGGGAAAAACTGATGTCGCTCGGAAGGTGTGAATCAGATTCCGACAGAAAATTCAATATGAGTTTTCTTGCTACCCGTATGTCGCAGGAAGTTAATGGTGTTTCCAAACTTCATGGGGAGGTTAGCCGTGATATGTTCAAAAAACTCTGGCCCGGTTACCTGAAGGAGGAACTCTTCATAGGACATGTTACAAACGGTGTCCATTACCGTACATGGCTTGCACCGGAATGGTACAACCTGTACCGGGAGATAACCGGAAAGGAAGATTTCGACCAGACCGACAGAAAGATGTGGGAGAAGATTTATGAAGTTGACGACAGCAGGATTTACGAGATTAAGAAAGGACTGAAAAAAGCCCTCTTTGTAAACATAAGAAAAAAGCTACAGTCGGAAATGATTGAGCTCCATGTGAGCCCCAGAACACTTTTAAATGTAAGCACCCATCTGAATGAAAATGCCCTTACAATTGGATTTGCAAGGAGATTTGCAACATATAAGAGGGCTTACCTGCTGTTCAAGGATCTCAACAGGCTTGAAAAGATTGTTAACAATCCCGACAGGCCTGTGCAGTTTATATACGCAGGCAAAGCCCACCCGAATGATGGAGGTGGACAGGAGCTGATAAGAAGAATATTCGAGATATCACAGATGCCTCAGTTCACAGGTAAGATCCTTTTTCTCGAAAATTATGACCTTGAACTTGCAAAACAACTCATCAGAGGTGTGGATGTGTGGCTTAATACACCAACAAGGCCACTTGAAGCCTCGGGAACAAGCGGAGAGAAGGCAGTAATGAATGGAACACTGCACTTCAGCGTGCTTGACGGCTGGTGGGTCGAAGGCTACAGGGCATACGCAGGATGGGCCTTACCTAAAAAACGGACTTTTGAAAACCAGGATCTGCAGGATGACGTCGATGCGGAAACAATCTATAATATGCTTGAATATGAAATAATCCCTGCCTATTATTCAGTTAACGAACAGGGAATACCTGTTGAATGGGTGAGCTATATCAAAAACTCAATGGCGCGTATTGCACCGGAGTTTACTATGAAAAGACAGATCGACGATTATTTCGAAAAGTACTACATAAAACTCTGGGAAAGGAACAAAAAAATAGTTGCCAATAACTTTGAGAAAGCCAGAGAACTTGCTGAATGGAAGAAAAAAATGATAGAGGAGTGGGACAAAATTGAAGTTCTGAATTTTAAATTTGAGAAACCTCCCGAAAAAATTTATCGTTCAGGAAAGGATTACAAAGCTGAAATTCTGCTTAATATAAACAGTATTCCCGTAGAAAATCTGGGAGTAGAACTGGTAATAACCCAGATGACCCAGAAGGGAGAATACGAATTCATTACAAGTCGCGAGTTTTCACTTGTTAGCCGTAAAGGAGGAAAATGTCTTTACAGGGCACATATTGTACCAGAAAAGGCCGGCTCTTTCTTTTACGGAATACGAATATTCCCCAAACATAAAGACCTTCCGCACAAACAGGATTTTTACCTTTTACGCTGGATTGACTAAAATATCAGTTACTCTTTTTACAGGCTCTTTCTTAAATACAAGGGCTGTACGTGAAGGAAGATAGAGATACAATCTGTAAGGCTCATTAATAGAGAGCCTTGCATTTTTTATCGACTTGTAAATAATTGACCTGTCAATTCTGTTAAATCCGCCAAAAGCAGGATCATCAGAATCGAGCACAATCCTGAATTTGCCTGTTACAGGTATTCCGTAATCTGTGTAAGATAGCACGGGATGAAAATTAAATACGAATAGATAATCACCTCGCATGAATGCAATTATTTTATCATGTGAGTTTTCTATTATTCTGATAACGGAAGGATTTTCCAGCACTCTTCCCTCTGTCTGCAGTTTCAACATCTGCCTGTCAAATTCAGCCAGCTGGGAATATTTAAGATTTGGATTTTTTACAAGGCTCCACTGTCTTCTGGCATATTTGTAACTCCAGTTGTTACCTTCCCTCGGAAAATCAATCCATTCGGGATGTCCGAACTCATTGCCCATAAAGTTTAAATATCCACCGCCGGCAGTTGCAAAAGTTATAAGTCTTATCATTTTGTGGAGAGCAATCCCCCTGTCAACAGTTAGGTTATGAAACTCTTTAGTCATACCATAATACATATCAGCATCGATCATTCTGAAAATAAGAGTTTTATCTCCAACAAGTGCCTGGTCGTGCGACTCGCAGTATGATATAACTTTTTCTTCGGGGCGATGTTGTGTGAGTTCATGCATCAATTGACCCATGTCCCAGTATTCATCAAAAGTATCCTTGACAAGCTTGATCCAGAAGTCGGGGACGCCCATTGAAAGACGGTAATCGAAACCATAACCTTCAGATGAAGTTGATGATGCAATGCCGGGCATACCGCTCATTTCCTCGGCAATGGTGATGGCTTCAGGTTTGAAATCGTGAATTACCTTGTTTGCAAGATAGAGGTAAACAAGCGCATCTTCATCCTGATTGCCATTGAAATAGTCATCGTAAGAAACAAAATTCTTCCCCAGTCCATGATCATAATAAATCATACTTGTTACGCCATCGAACCTGAAACCATCGAATCTGAACTCTTCAAGCCAGTATCTGCAGTTTGAAAGCAGAAAATGGAGTACTTTATCTTTTCCATAATCGAAACAGAGTGAATCCCATGCAATATGTTCTCTTCTTGGGCCGGTATGAAAATACTGGGAAGGAGTTCCATCGAAAAGCCCCAGACCTTCATTGATGTTTTTAACACTATGGGAATGAACAAGATCCATGATAACAGCAAGCCCGCAACCGTGTGCTGTGTCGATTAGATATTTCAGGTCGTCGGGTGTGCCGAACCGTGAGGAGACAGCAAAGAAATTTGCAACATGATACCCGAAAGAGCCATAAAACGGATGCTCCTGAATAGCCATCAACTGTATGGTGTTGTATCCGGTATCGGCAATATATGGGATAATATTATCGGCAAATTCTCTGAAAGTGCTTATTTTTTCCTCTTCCGACGACATACCCACATGGGCTTCATAAATCAATGGAACGGACCCTGAAGGCTTAAAAGAATTATTTTTCCACCTGTAAGGTTCCTCAGGAATCCATATCTGAGCACTGAAGATCTTTGTTTTCTCATCCTGAACTACTCTTGTTGCATAAGAAGGAATTCTTTCACCCTTTCCTCCTTTCCAGTGAACGGAGAGCTTGTAAAGGGTACCATGGCTGAGGGCATCTGCGGGAAGTATTATTTCCCAGTCGCCTTCAGTATTAATCCTCTTCAGTCTGTAATCGATACTATCTTTCCAGTTGCTGAATGTCCCGGTCAGATATATTGCTTCTGCTCCAGGCGCCCATTCCCTGAAAATCCAGTTGCTTCCGTTACGGTGGAACCCATAATAATGATGCCCTGATGCAAACTCCACCAACGGTCTCTCCCCTGCAAGCTCAATTTCCCTGGTTATACATTTCAGATACCTGCTCTCAATTATCCTCTCATAGGGTTTCAGCCAGGGATCAATAAGATAAAAACCTGATTTTTTCATACAGGCAGAGTTATTCAGCTAAAGTATAAAAAATGATTCACATTTGAAGCTGAAGCCTTGTTTTTCCGTTTTATAATCGGTGATAATACAGGCACTTTATTAATTTTGCCCTTAAATTTCAAGACGGTGAAAGTTCATTATGGATACAGCGATCTGAAATTCAGAAATCCAGTGGTAACAACCGGTATCTTCGATGGTGTGCATCATGGCCACCGGGTTGTTATTGAACAGATTAAAAAACGGGCTGCTGAATTAAAGGGTGAAACTGTTGTTGTCACTTTTCATCCTCACCCGCGCCAGGTACTTAATCAGAACTCTCAAACAATACAGCTTCTTACAGGTATTGAGGAGAAAATATCGCTTATAGAGAAGTGCGGAATAGATCATGTTGTTCTAATTAATTTTGACAGAGATCTTAGTATGATGAGTGCTGCAGATTTTTTCGAAAAAATTCTTTGCGATAAAATAGGCACCAAACACTTTGTAGCCGGATTCAGTCATCATTTCGGAAGAATGGCAGAAGGAGATAAGGAAACCATAAGAAGTATAGCAGACAACTATGGAATTAGTTATGAGGTTCTTGAGCCTGTAAAAATTGGTGGTATTATAGTTAGTTCTTCAGCAGTAAGGGAAGCTCTGCTCAGAGGCAGAATAGAGGAAGCCAATAATCTTCTTGGTTATGATTATTTCATGAACGGAAAAATAATAGAAGGAAGAAAGCTGGGAAGAAAAATAGGTTTTCCCACTGCAAACATTAAACCTGATTACCCCGATAAACTAATTCCCGGGAACGGAGTCTATGCGGTTGAAATATATCTGAAAGACAAAAAATATTACGGAGTTATGAGTATTGGATACAACCCTACCGTCAACAGGGATCAGAATATTAAATCTGTTGAAGTGAATATATTTGATTTTGAAGGGAATATTTATGGCGAGAAAGTTTGTGCAGTGTTCAGGTATCGTATCCGCGACGAGATGGTTTTTAACACTATTTCTGAACTTTCACGCCGCATTGAACTCGACCGCCAGGAAGCTTTGCGTCTTCTGAAAAAATAAGATTGCCGAATTTTATTATCTTTGCATTCTGGTATATTAATATTTTAAATCATGAACGTTCTTACAGAAACACTTCCTTATAAAGTTAAAGATATTTCACTTGCCGATTTTGGCCGGAAAGAGATTGAGATTGCCGAAAAAGAGATGCCCGGCTTGCTGGCTGTACGCAAGAAGTATGCGGCTGAGAAGCCTCTTAAAGGGGCAAGGATAACCGGCTCACTGCATATGACCATTCAGACAGCCGTGCTGATCGAAACACTTGTGGAGCTTGGCGCTGAGGTGAGATGGGCAAGCTGTAACATTTTCTCAACACAGGATCATGCTGCTGCAGCCATTGCTGCCAGAGGCATACCTGTTTTTGCATGGAAAGGTGAAACTCTTGAAGATTACTGGTGGTGCACAGCTCAGGCACTGTCATTTCCCGACGGAAAGGGACCCACACTGATTGTAGACGACGGTGGCGATGCCACTCTGATGGTACATCTCGGATATAAAGCCGAAAAAGACCCTTCAATACTCGATAAAACACCTGAAAGCAGGGAAGAAGAAGTTATACTTCAGACGCTGAAAAAAATATATTCTGAAGACCCACACAAGTGGCACAGGGTAGTTACTGAGCTGAAGGGTATCTCGGAAGAGACAACAACAGGTGTGCACCGCCTCTACCAGATGCTGGAGAAAGGTGAACTTCTCGTTCCGGCAATTAATGTAAACGACTCAGTTACAAAATCGAAGTTTGATAACCTTTATGGATGCCGCGAATCACTTGCCGACGGACTCAAAAGAGCAATGGACGTTATGATCGCAGGCAAGGTGGTGGTTGTGTGCGGTTACGGAGACGTAGGCAAAGGGTGTGCAAAATCAATGAGAGCGTACGGTGCCCGTGTGATTGTGACTGAGATAGATCCAATATGCGCCTTGCAGGCTGCAATGGAAGGTTTTGAAGTTAAAACCGTTGAGGATACTCTCGACGAAGGCAATATCTACGTTACAGCAACGGGCAATTGCGATGTTATAACAATTGAGCATATGGAGAAGATGAAGGACCAGGCAATTGTTTGTAACATCGGTCATTTCGATAACGAAATTCAGGTTGACAAACTGAACAACTATAAGGGAATCAAGAAAATAAACATAAAACCACAGGTTGACAAATATGTTTTCCCTGACGGGCATGCAATATATCTTCTTGCTGAAGGAAGGCTCGTTAACCTCGGCTGTGCCACAGGTCACCCATCGTTTGTGATGAGCAACTCATTTACCAACCAGACCCTTGCACAGATTGAGCTCTGGAAAAAGAATTACAAGGTGGGTGTTTACCGGCTGCCCAAACACCTCGATGAAGAGGTTGCCCGCCTTCACCTTGAACAACTTGGTGTTAAACTGACAAAACTCACTGACAAACAGGCTAAATATATTGGAGTCAGTAAAGAAGGCCCTTTCAAACCAGACCATTACAGGTATTAATACACACTGAAATAAATTTCAGTGGTTCCATACATGGACATTAATTCCTTTGAAGGAAGTTTTATAATTTTTCAGAGGATATCTACCCGGCCCTGAGGCGGGTGAACCACCAGCAGGAAGAGCATACGACGTGCTGCATTGCGGACAAACAGCATAAATTCCATCAATATTGACCTTTATACTTAGATTGTTAACTGCAAAATCGTAAGGGCATGTTCTGTCGTAAGCATAAAATTGTGTTTCATCTGCCCTGTAAATTATAATACCATTCGAATCATAACCGGCAGCAGGAGCTCCAAGATTATTTGTTTTGTAAGTCACAATTACAGAATTTGTTGGTGCATTAAGTGAAAGAAATTCAGGGTCATCCAGACTGATGTAAAAATCAACGTAAACATCTGGTATAACATCGTTCTTTTCCTTTGAACATGATAAAAAAAGGATAGCAATTGACAGGATAATTCCGGAAAATATTATTTTTGAATAACGGAACATACTTTTATGTGACTTTGCAAATTTACCTTTTAAACTGTTAAATATTTATAATGGTATGAGAAAAATTTTGATTTTCTGTATAAGCACTCTTGTTTTGTTCATTCTTGCCGGATCCATAACTGCCGAAGCACAGCAGCGTCCCAGGACAAAGGGGAGAAGTCCGGAAAAAAGTTTATTCAGTAAGAGAAGAAATGTTAAAGTGGTGGAATCGAGAGGTGTGAGGAAAAAGAAAAAAGAACAGGAGAGAAAAGAGGCAAAACTCAAAAAAGAGTACCAGAATTTTGTAAAGGAAAGCAAAAAGAGGGCATACCAGATACAATCGCCCGAGGTAAAAGAACGGATGAAACAGAACAAGAAAGAGATAGCCGCAAGAGATAGAGCTAACAGGAAAAAGATTAATGCGGATACCCGAAAGGCAAAAAAGAAATACCGGTAATTATATAAAACGTTTATTTGCAATAAAAAAGGTCTTTATTTTTGATTTTTTAAAAAATATTTTATATTTGTATTCATGAAGAGTTCCGGAAACCGCCGGAATTCTTCTTCTTTTTTAAATTAAACAGCAGAAATGACGGATTTTTACTACATTACTGAAGAGGGTTTGCAGAAACTCAGGGAAGAGCTTGAGCGTCTGAAAAATGTTGAGAGACCTCAGATAGCTAAAATGCTTGCTGAGGCCACAGAAAAGGGAGATCTTACTGAAAATGCTGAGTATTCCGCTGCAAAGGAAGCTCAGGCTATGCTCGAAATGAGAATAGCAAGGCTTGAGAACCAGATCTCACGGGCAAGGATTATTGATGAATCTAAAATTGACACTTCGTCGGTGAGGATTCTCAATAAGGTGAAAATCAGGAACAAGCTTAACAACAGCATAATGGAATATCAGATTGTTCCTGAAAGTGAGGCCAATCTTAAACTGGGTAAAATTGCTGTGAACTCACCCATTGCCCAGGGACTTATCGGCAGAAAGGTTGGAGAAGTGGTTGAGATAAAAGTGCCCTCAGGGGTAATACCTTTTGAAATAATTTCAATTTCATATTGATAAAACTCCGGATTATGGCATCAATTTTTTCAAGAATAGTCAGTGGAGAGATTCCCTGCTACAAGGTGGCAGAGGATGATAATTATCTTGCATTTCTCGATATTAATCCTCTAAATACCGGTCACACACTGGTAATTCCGAAGAAAGAGATAGACTATATCTTTGATATTGATGATGAAACTTATGCCGGACTGATGCTTTTTGCAAAGAGAGTCGCAAGGGCAATAGAGAAGGAAGTGCCATGCAACAGAATTGGCGTTGCGGTGGTGGGCCTTGAAGTGCCCCATGCTCATATACACCTGATTCCTATCAACACAATGGATGATATTAACTTCCGCAGGCCAAAACTGAAATTAACCCCTGAAGAATTAAAATCTATAGCCGACCGCATTGCAAAAAGATTTAATGAAATGACCTGAAAAAACAATATCTTTTTTCCTTCATGCCTGGATATTATTTCAGGCATTTTTTATTTTTGCAATGTAACACGTCCCGCTGCATGAATTATATTACTGCTCTTGTTGATGATTTTATTTCCCTTCTCTTTCCGAGAGTGTGTTATGGTTGCGGTGAACATCTTCTCAGGAACGAAAACCTTATTTGCACTCAATGTTATGTGTCTATACCCCGAACGAATTTTCATCTCGATGAAAACAATCCGGTAGCTCAGATCTTCTGGGGCCGCTGTTTGATACAGAAATCCGCTGCATTTTCCTTTTACGAGAGGGGAAGCCGTATAAGAAAAATAATTCATGCCCTAAAATATAATGGTGTTAAGGAACTTGGGAACCTTATGGGCAGGATTTATGCAATCCAGCTTAAAGAGAGTGGTTTTTTCGATGGAATAGATGTTATTATCCCTGTACCGTTGCATCCTTCAAAGCAGAAAAAAAGAGGTTTTAACCAGAGTGAGTGCATCTGCGGGGGAATATCTGAAATATCGGGTTTGCCAGTAAACACTTCTGTGCTTAAAAGAGTGTCTTCATCAGCAACTCAGACCCGGCGTTCAAGATATGATCGCTGGCTTAATGTGGAGGGAATTTTTGATATTAATGATTATGATGCTTTCAGAGGTAAACATGTTCTGCTTGTTGATGATGTAATTACAACCGGTGCCACCATTGAATCGTGCATTATGGCTCTCATGAAAGCAGAAGGGATAAAAGTAAGCGTAATAGCACTTGCATGGTCGTCGCTATAATTATTTTACTCTTCCCGGGTTCTGTCTTATAAAATCTTTCCAGCTTTTATATTCTTTTGTTTTGGGAGCAATGTTTCCGATATAATAATTCTGGTAATAATGGCATAATGCTGCTGCCAGGCCGTCGGTGGCATCGAGAATTATCTCTGTTTCTCTGAATTTCAGGATATTCATGAGCATGCAGGCCACCTGTTCCTTTGAAGCAGCACCTCTGCCTGTTATCGACATTTTGATTTTTCTCGGAGCATATTCAAAAACCGGTACCGAGCGCGAGAGTGCAGCAGCAATTGCAGCTCCTTGAGCCCTTCCCAGCTTGAGCATCGACTGTACGTTCTTACCATAAAAAGGAGACTCAATGGCGAGCTCATCAGGATGATATTCATCAATGAGCCCGATTGTTCTTTCAAAAATGTGTTTGATCTTCAAGAAATGATCATGGAATCTCTTTAATTCTATTACTCCAAGAGTTATCAGTTCAGGGCCGGAATTTCCTGCAGAAATAATTCCATAGCCTGTAATATTGGTGCCAGGATCGATGCCAAGTATGATTTTCTCTTTTACGGCTTTTTTCAAGATTAATCCCAGTTTCTTTATTTGTTATTTACTTAACCTTTCTGCCTCTGGTACAACATTTTGCACTGCAACCTTCATTGCCAGTTAAGATAGTAAGCATTGTTTGTCAAAACTGGCCTTTCGGTAAAGTAACGCACCTTACTGTATGGATAAGAACTTTTTACGGAAAAAGATCCGTTTTCAATATAAAAGACTGCTTCTTTGAGGCAATATTCGTTTACGTCGCCAAAATCGTGCGTGATATCATCTGAAACATATCTGTCGGGCGGAATCCCTTTGAAGAAATCACCATAGTTGTCTTTATTGACCATTTTGAAAGTGACAGGTGCATAGACATATTTAGGGCTTTTCGCAGGGTATTGCCATACATTCATGCCTGTAGGTTTGCCATTGGTTGTATCGCCTACAAGAAAAACATCCAGATAGGGTTTAAGTCCGTTAATTACCACTTCGCTGGCCGATGCAGTTTCGTAAGTACATATAACCACAAGGCGGCTGAGGTTCAATGACTCTGTTTTGCTTTTAAAATAGATAAAATTGTTTGACTCGTATTTTTTGTCGTTATACATACACTTGACCAGAACATCTGTAGTAGAACGTGTTGTAATAAAACTTGCCAGGTCAGCTGCAACACTGAGTATTCCGCCCGTGTTGTATCTCATATCCAGAATAAGGTCTTTTACGCCGTTGAGCTTAAACTTTGCAAAAGCTGCTTTAAGCTCATCGGGTGAAGGTTCAATGAATTCGTTAAATGCCAGATATCCTGTTTTACCCGTTGAAAGGTCATATATTGTATCAGCCAGAACGGAATTGACTGTGAATTTGGCTTTGGTTGTCACGATGGTGGAATCTTTTCCGGCGGGTGTTTGAAAAAGAAAAGTGTTGGTAACGCCTTCCTCGGCTGGTCCTATCAGCTGGTTATATGTTGCTGCATCGCCTGAAAGAAAAACAGAAGCAAGATCTACCCCGTTCAACTGTTTGATTATCCATCCACGCCTCACCCCTTTTGCATAAAGTGGTGAATTCTTATATATCATTACAATCCTTACTTTCTTCGATGCGTCAAGTCCCATGCGTATTCCGTGGCCCACAAAGGTTCCTTGCATTGAGGCAATAAATTCATCATAACCTGCAACAAAACTCCAGCGGTCGTAATTTTTGTACCTGAGGACGTTCATAAGTTCGTAAGGATCTTTGTAATTTGCCGGATTAACCTGCGGGAGATACTGGTACCACAGATACCAATCCTGCATCAGTTCATACAGAGCTTCATTGGCTTCCTGATTGTCAGAGGTGTTTGTTACTGGTTTTATCTCTTCCTTCTCGCACGAACTTAATAAAAAGGAGATCAATACTATCGCAAGCCAGAATCTTTTCATATTTTAATATTTTAGAACACTTTTCAATTATTTTAAATTCATTGCAGTAATACAATTAACGTGCCACATGTGCATTGCGGTTTTGAATAAAAATTCCCGTAATAATAAATATCAACCCAAGTGGGGTTGTATAATAAACGGGTTCTTTGACAATAAAGTGCAGGAAAACCATTGAAAGGAAAGGAGCAATATATACAAGATTGCTTACCCTGTCACTGGTTTCGGCAAGACTGAGCGCTTTGAGCCAGAAAAAAAATGTGATTCCCATCTCAAAAATACCTGCATAAACTGATGCGCCGACACCTTTCAGACTCACTTCGGTGTTCCATTCTCCTGTCACTGTCATTGTTATCAGAAGGTAAACTGAAGCAAACAGAAAGTTAGTAAATAATTTGACAGCCTCATCCCGTTTATCTCTCAGGTTGAAGATGAAATATAGTGCCCAGAAGAATGAGCTTCCGGTGGCAAGCAACACACCGATGGGATCGGAACTGCCGGGTTTTGTAAGATGCCCCTGGGATGATACAATATAGACACCGGCAAAACTGATGAATAGGGCGAGAAAGCTTTTTGAGGGTATCTTCTGTTTCAACAGCGGCACAGACAGGAACACCAGTATTATCGGCCAGATCATATTCAACGGCTGGGCTACCTGTCCTGGCAAAAGGCTATATGCCTTAAGAAGAATAATGTAATAGATGAACGGATTAATAAATCCGAGAAGTGCCGATACCAGCAGTTCATTTACAGTAGTTCTCCCCAGAAGTGAAAGTTTTCTTTCTGCCAGTATCAACACGAAAAGTACAAAGGTGGAAGTCAGAGTTGCAATAGTAAGCATTGTAAGAACGTTGAGTTCGCCCAGACCAATTTTGAAAACAGTAGGGATAGTTGACCAGAACAGAACCGAAAGCCCGGCGTAGAGATATGATTGTCTGGACGGGCTCATTTTTCAGCAAGGTAGTTAAATGGTTATCAGTCGATGATATTGAATCCGGTGTATTTTACGAGCACTTCAGGTACTATGATGCCTGAGGGGGTCTGGTTGTTTTCGAGCAGGGCAGCTACTATTCTGGGTAGTGCAAGGGCGCTTCCGTTAAGGGTATGTACCAGCCGGTTTTGTTTCCCGCCTTTTTCCCTGAATCTGCATTTCAGACGATTGGCCTGAAACGATTCGAAGTTGGAGACGGAACTTACTTCAAGCCATCTTTTCTGGGCGCCTGACCACACTTCAAAATCGTAGGTAAGAGCTGAAGTAAACGACATATCTCCACCGCAGAGCTTCATAATCCTGTAGGGAAGGCCAAGCTTTTTGACCAGCCCTTCCACGTGCGACACCATCTCTTCGAGAGCCTCATATGAATGGTCGGGATGAGCAATCTGGACAATCTCAACCTTGTCGAACTGATGGAGCCGGTTGAGCCCTCTCACATGTGCACCCCACGAGCCTGCTTCGCGGCGGAAACAGGGAGTATATGCCATGGTCTTAATGGGCAGGTCGGCAGCATCCAGAATAACATCCCTGAAAATATTTGTAACGGGTACTTCTGCAGTGGGGATCAGATAATAATTGTCGGAACCTATTAGATACATCTGCCCCTCTTTATCTGGCAGCTGACCTGTTGCAAAGGCCGAATCCTCATTGACTACAATAGGGGGTAGAACCTCCTTATATCCAGCTTTTTCGCCTTCATCGAGAAAGAAATTGATAAGTGCCCTCTCGAGCTTGGCGCCTTTACCTTTATAAACAGGGAAACCAGCACCTGTAAGTTTAGTTCCAAGTTCAAAATCTATAATGTCATATTTCTTTATCAGTTCCCAGTGCGGAAGAGCAGTCTCTTCCGGCTCTTTTATAACACCGCCTTCCCTGACCTTCACATTGTTTTCCGCACCATGCCCGGGAGAAACCGATTCGTGAGGCAGATTGGGGAGTTTTATAAGTTCACTTCTCAGCTCTTTATCAATTTCGTCGAGCCTCTCAGCCAGCCTTCGTGATTCTTCCTTCAGTGAAGTTGTTTTTGTTTTTGCTGCATCCGCTTCAGCTTTTTTGCCGCTCCGTATTAACTCTCCTATCTCTTTAGAGATCCTGTTAATATCTGCAAGAATTGCATCATAGTTTTTTTGAGTATCCCTGCGGATAGCATCGAGTTCGAGAATTTTATCAACCAGGGGTGCTGCATCAAAATTCTTGATCTTCAGCCTCTCAACAACAAAATCCTTCTGTTCGCGTATAAGATTTAATGTAAGCATAGATTTATTTAAAATAAAAAAGCAGGCATAAATCAGCCTGCTGTAAAATTATTAAAAAAGTTGTATGAACGTATTTAATATTGAAATTACTTGCGGATGAATTACTGCTCATTTACTGGTTTGACCGACACATATGATTTGTTTCCCCTCTTTCTGCTGAAAACAACAATGCCATCAACCAGGGCGAAGAGAGTATGATCCCTGCCCATCCCGACGTTCATTCCGGGATGATGAACAGTACCTCTCTGCCGAACAATTATGTTGCCGGCTTTAGCAAACTGGCCTCCGAAAAGTTTCACACCAAGCCGTTTGCTTTCTGAGTCCCTTCCGTTTCTGGAACTTCCTACACCTTTCTTGTGTGCCATTTGTAATGTTTTTTAAAGATTATTCTTCCTTCTTTGATCTGGTTTTCTTTTTCGGGGTTGCTTCTGTTTCTTCCCCTTTTTCGGTTACTTCAGCCTTTTTAGTCTTTACAGTTTTTTTCACCACTTCAACAGCTTCTGCAGGAGCAGTTTCGGCTTTCACTGTGGTATCCTCAACAGGTGCAACCTCCTTTGGTTTTTCAGGTGCCTCTTCTGCCTTCTTTGCTGCCGACTTTCTCGGAGCTTTCTCCTTTATGCTTACTATTTCAACCTGCGTGAAATACTGGCGATGTCCGTTCTTAACCCTGTAACCTTTTCTTCTCTTCTTTTTGAATACTATTACCTTATCGCCTTTCAGATGCTCAAGAACCCTGGCTTCTACAACTGCGTCTTTAATAACAGGTTCTCCTACAGTCACCTTGCCATTGTCCTCAATCAGAAGGACCTGGTCAAATTCAACTTTATTTCCGTTTTCTGCCTTAAGCCGGTGGACAAATATCTTTTTTCCTTCTTCCACCTTAAACTGCTGCCCGGCAATCTCTACTATAGCATACATAGTTTTTAATATGTTTTGTTATTCCGTGAGGCGTACCGTTTTTGCATCGGTATCTTTACAAGCCCAGCCGGATTTAATTTATTAATTCGGACTGCAAAGATATAAAATTTCAAATATATGCAAGCTATTTTCTTATCTTTTTATTTTTATGTTATATCGTATAGCACCTTAACAATGAGAAGTTTCTGATTATGCAGTCTAATAATGATTATAAAGTTAATAAAAAATGACCATTGAAGAAGGGTATTGTGCTCTATTATCTTTATATTTGTTGTGATACGTAGTTTGATTAGTTTCGTACAGCAGAACGTGGTTTATGAAGAGGATAAAGTTAAAAGTTCTGGGGATATCCTATAGTCAGACACAGTCGGGTGCCTATGCGCTGGTTTTGATGGAAGAAAAGGGACAGAGGAGAATTCCAATTATTATTGGCGCATTCGAAGCACAGTCAATTGTAATAAAACTTGAGAACCTGGAACCACCACGTCCCCTTACTCATGATCTTTTTAAAAATTTTGCGGATACCTTCGGGATAGAAATAACTGAAGTTTTTATCCACAAGCTAGAAGACGGCATTTTCTTCTCGAAGCTCATATGTTACAAGGACGATGAGGAGTATATTATCGACAGCAGGACCTCAGATGCAGTGGCACTTGCCCTTAGGTTTAACTGTCCGATATATACAACTGAGGAAATAATGGAGAAAGCAGGGATCACAATTCCGCAATCGGAAGGCGGAACCCAGGATTTTACGGCTGACAAGACTATAAAGGAGACAGAAGCTTCAATATTCGAAGGATATACAGATGAAGAACTCTATAACATGATTGACGAAGCAGTCAAAACAGAAGATTATGAACGGGCTGCCGCAATAAGAGATGAACTCGAGAAGAGAAAGAAACGAAAATCGAAATAATTTACGTCTTTTATCAATTCAATAACTTATGAAGAAAAACATAATTATTATTCTTCTGCTACTTGTCTATTGCAATTACCTTTTTGCGAGGGATTTCAAGATAAGTTCACCCGATGGAAACATATCTGTAACAATCAGTACCGGAAAACAGATAACCTGGTCGGTTACATACTCCGGTAATGAAATCCTGGCATCACCACGTACAGCCATTGTACTGGGCGATGGAACCATTCCGGTGGAGAACCAGAGCATCAGGAGGCCGGTGACAGGGCGGATTAATGAGATTTTACACCCAGAAGTTCCCCACAAGAGGTCAATTATCACCAACAACTGTAATTATCTGTCAATTGTCTTCAGATCGGGTTTTACGCTTACATTCAGAGTTTATAACGACGGAGTCGCATACAGGTTTGAATCGGACCTGAAAGATTCGCTCATTATAAAAAACGAAATTGCGGAACTCTCTTTTCCCGAAGGAACAACTTCGTGGTTTCCCTATGAGTCAAGCTTCATGTCGCACAACGAAAACACTTTTGTTTATTCTCTCCTTGATACCATAACCTCAAAACATCTTGCAAGCCTGCCGGTTCTTTTCAAGCCAGGCAATATAAATGTTCTGATTACTGAATCGGCTATTGAAGAATACCCCGGGATGTGGCTCCGGGGGCAGGGTAACGGCCGGTTAACTGGTGTCTGGCCCCCATATCCCGCAGAAGAAAGGCTTTCAGGCGACCGTAATCTGAGAGTTACAAAAACAAAAGATTATATTGCAAAGGTTACAGGTAAAAGAGTATATCCCTGGAGAGTTTTCATTATTACTCCCGATGATGGTGGGCTTGTTGAAAGTGATATGGTATACCGCCTGGCAGCTCCCTGCAGGCTGAAAGATACGGGCTGGATTAAACCCGGTAAGGTGGCATGGGACTGGTGGAATGCCTTAAATCTGTACGGCGTTGATTTCAAGGCTGGCATCAACAATGAGACATATAAATATTATATTGATTTTGCTGCCAGGTACGGATTGGAATATGTAATACTCGACGAAGGATGGTACCGGCAGGGGAATGTGCTCGATGTGATACCGGGCCTTGATATCCCGGAACTATGCAGATACGGAGCTGAAAGAAATGTTGGTATTATACTCTGGGTGGTGTTTAAAGCGCTGGATGACAGAATGGATGAAGCCCTCGCAAAATTTGCAGAGTGGGGCGTGAGAGGAATAAAGGTTGATTTTATGCAGAGGGATGACCAGAAGATGGTACAGTTTTATTACAAAATTGCTGCCAGAGCTGCTGATTATCACATGCTTGTTGATTTTCACGGAGCATATAAACCCGACGGTTTAGGACGTACTTATCCCAACGCAATCACACGCGAAGGCGTTAAGGGTATGGAACACAGCAAATGGAGCAAAGATGTGTCACCCGAACACGATGTTACAATTACCTTCACGCGTATGGTAGCCGGACCAATGGATTATACTCCGGGGGCAATGATTAATATGGAGAGGGCAAATTTCCAGCCCATGTTCACAAGGCCATCAAGCCAGGGAACACGTGTGCACCAGATGGCTATGTATGTGGTTTTCGAAAGCCCACTGCAGATGCTCTCCGATAGCCCGTCAAACTATGAACGTGAAAAGGAATGCACAGGGTTCATTGCAAAAGTACCTGTTGTGTGGGACGACCTGAAAGTACTTCAGGCAAAGGTGGGAGATTATATTCTCCTTGCCAGACGTAGCGGAAATGTATGGTATGTAGGTGGTATGACCGACTGGAACGCCCGGGAGCTGGAGCTTGACCTTTCATTCCTTGAAAAGGGGGAGTATATAATGGAAGTATTTCAGGACGGTATTAATGCCGACAGGCATGCACAGGATTACAAACACCTTACTCTGGAAGTGACACCGGGTATAAAGCATAAAATTTATATGGCGCCTGGTGGTGGATGGGTTGCAAAAATTTCTCCGAAATGAAACAATACCTCGACCTGCTGGATCATGTTCTGAAAAACGGTGTCAGAAAAAACGACCGCACCGGTACCGGTACAATAAGTGTGTTCGGTTACCAGATGCGATTTGATTTAAGCAAAGGTTTCCCATTGCTTACAACAAAAAAACTTCATTTCAAATCTATTGTATATGAACTTTTGTGGTTCATAAGAGGAGATACCAATATTAAATTCCTGATTGATAATGGTGTAAGAATATGGGATGAATGGGCCGACGCTGAAGGAAACCTCGGACCCATATATGGATACCAGTGGAGGTCGTGGAGTGCCCCCGACGGCAGGAAGATTGATCAACTGATGAATGTTATTGAAAGTATTAAGAAAAATCCAGATTCGAGACGGCATATAGTAAGTGCATGGAACGTAGGCGACCTCGACCGGATGGCTCTTCCTCCATGCCATGTGTTATTTCAGTTTTATGTGGCTGAAGGCAAACTTTCATGCCAGCTTTATCAGAGAAGCTGCGACATATTTCTGGGCGTACCTTTCAACATTGCATCCTATGCCCTGCTTACAATGATGGTGGCACATGTGACAGGTCTGGCACCAGGTGAATTCATTCATACCCTTGGAGATGCGCATATCTACCTCAACCACATAGAGCAGGTGAAGCTGCAACTGACACGCCAGCCTTATCCTCTCCCTGAGGTAAGGCTTAACAGAGATGTGAGAGATATACGGGATTTCAGATATGAAGATATTGAACTTGTTAATTATGTTGCTCATCCTCATATAAAAGGAGAGATTTCAGTTTAATTATTTTTATGATTTCAATAATAGCTGCTGTTTCGGAAGACCTCGGTATCGGGAAAGATAATAAATTACTCTGGAACATACCTGAAGACCTCAAAAGGTTTAAGAAACTTACAACAGGCAGGTGTGTTATAATGGGGAAGAAAACATGGGAATCGCTCCCTGTAAAGCCACTTCCGGGCAGAAAAAATATTGTTATTACGGATAATCCCGATGACATGTTCAACTGCGACTATACTGCATTCTCCATCGAAGAAGCATTGGAAGCATGCAGGGGGGAAGAAGAGGTTTTCGTAATCGGAGGCGGGAGTATCTACAGACAATTCATGCCACTTGCCGACCGGCTCTATATTACACATGTTCACGATAAAGCTCCGGCCGATACTTTTTTTCCTGCTATAGACCCATCAATGTGGGAGGCTGTCTCAGAAGAATATCATGAAAAAGTACCAGGCTTATCTCCTTCCTATACTTTTAAAATTTATAGAAGAAAGTAACATTTTCTAGATTTCTCCGTTAAACCTTACTGAAGAAGTTTCATCTAAAAAGGTGAGAAAACAAAATTACTAATCAAAAGCAGATAACTATGAAAACAAAACTTTCTTCACTTATTGTGATACTTTCATTAATGTTTTTTGCATCGTGCCAGAAAGATACGGCTCCGCTGGAAGAGTCGAGCATTAATACGGCAGATGATGATGCAGTAGTGAATACCCTGTTTGACGACGTTTTTAATACTGTTGATTATGCATCGATTCTTCTCGATGATGCACTGGGGAAAGGCGAAACAAAATCGGAAGCATTTGTACTGGCCGACTCATGCCCGGTAATAAAAATTGATAACATCACTCCAAATGTCTGGCCAAAGACAATTACAATTGATTATGGTGAAGGTTGTTCGGGATTTTACGGGAGTACACGCTCTGGTAAAATAATCATTACTATTACACAGCGCAGAAATGTTACAGGGTCGAAGAAAACTGTTACATTTGATAACTATTATTTTAATGGTATAAAGGTTGAAGGAACGAAAGAGTTTACCAATCTTGGCCCGAATCAGAACCAGAATGTGGTTATTGAAGTGAAGCTTACAGGAGGTAAGCTTACCCTGCCTGACGGAAAGACGATTGAGCGTTCAGTTAATCACCGGAGGGAATGGATTGCGGGGTGGTTAACAAGGAATATTTGGGATGATGAGTGTCTTGTGACAGGCACTGCAACAGGTAAGACAATTGACGGGAAGTCATATACAAATACTATTACAACCGCACTTCACTGGAAGAGAGTTTGCGAATTCTTAGTAAGTGGCGTTATAAAGATTGAGAGGGAGGGTGTTGAGCCTTTTGAGCTGGATTACGGTGACGGTGAATGTGATGCGTACGCAACAGTCAGAAGGGGAGAGTACAGCAAGCAGATAACATTACGTCACAGGCACAGGCTAATGCCTTAAAGCACATAGTACAGGAAAAAGAAAGGGGCTGTGGATTCAGCCCCTTTCTTTATGATGCTTTAAGGATTTTCATATCAATTTTTTCGAGCTTGCGTTTTGCATAATCAGTTGTTATCACAAGCTCCCTGTCTTCTGAGGCAGGCATTTCGAACATTGCATCGAGCATTATAGCCTCGCAGATTGCCCTCAGTCCTCTTGCCCCGAGCCGGAATTCAATAGCTTTGTCAACTATGTAATCCAGTACCTCTTCAGTGAATGTGAGGTCTATGTTATCCATCTTAAACAATTTTATATATTGTTTTGTGATGGCATTTTTTGGTTCGGTAAGAATTTCCCGCAGGGCTTTGCGGTCGAGCGGGTGGAGGTAAGTGAGCACAGGCAGGCGGCCGATTATCTCGGGTATAAGGCCATACGCTCTAAGGTCCTGAGGTGCAATATATTGCAACAGGTTGTCTTTGTCAATTCTTTCCCTGTCTTTTGTTGCCCGGTAACCCACAATTGTTGTGTTGAG
Source organism: Bacteroidales bacterium (assembly GCA_049654745.1). GTDB lineage: Bacteria > Bacteroidota > Bacteroidia > Bacteroidales > VadinHA17 > LD21. The sequence continues at coordinate 38,364 of JBASIK010000233.1, read as the reverse complement.
ACGCTGTGCAATTTTTTTCTCTATACCTTCGAATGCGCCACCGCAGATAAATAGGATGTTTGTGGTATCAACTGGTATCATTTTTTGTTCGGGGTGTTTTCTTCCGCCCTGAGGCGGTACATTTACCACCGAACCTTCGAGCAGTTTAAGCAATCCCTGCTGGACACCTTCACCCGATACATCTCTGGTAATTGAAGGGTTATCGCCTTTTCTGGCAATTTTGTTTATCTCATCTATAAAGACTATACCCCTTTCTGCGGCTTTTACATCATAATCGGCATTCTGAAGCAGGCGCGTGAGGATGCTTTCAACATCTTCGCCCACGTATCCGGCTTCGGTAAGCACTGTAGCGTCAACAATTGTGAATGGGACATGGAGCATGCGGGCGATGGTCCGGGCAAGAAGAGTCTTTCCTGTACCTGTTTCACCCACCAGGAGGATATTTGACTTTTCAATCTCAACATCGTCTTTCTCAGACTTTTGCATCAGCCTTTTGTAGTGGTTGTAAACAGCTACAGAGATGATTTTTTTTGCTCTTTCCTGTCCAATTACGTATTGATCGAGGAAGGCCTTTATTTCAGGCGGTTTAAGAAGATTAATAACCTCGAATTTTGAGCTGGTGTGAGAACCAAGCTCTTCGGTCATAATACTGTAAGCCTGTTCAATGCAGTGGTCGCATATATGGCCTTCAAGACCTGCGATAAGAAGGTTGGCTTCTTTCTTGGTTCGCCCGCAAAAGGAACATCTGTCCATTTTTTATTATTTAACAGTTGCCTTGTGAAGGACTTCATCAATCATTCCGTACTTCTTGGCTTCGTCGGCAGTCATCCAGTAATCTCTGTCGGCATCCTTTTCAACTTTTTCGTAAGGATTGCCTGTATGAAGTGAAATGATTTCGTAGAGTTCCTTCTTGAGTTTGAGTATTTCCCTAACGGTTATTTCAATATCGGAAGCATGGCCTTCTGCGCCACCCATAGGTTGGTGAATCATGATTCTGGAATGCTTCAATGCCGAACGTTTACCTTTTGTTCCGGCAGTAAGCAGTATTGCACCCATTGAGGCTGCCATACCTGTACATATTGTTGCAACATCGGCAGATATATACTGCATTGTGTCGTAGATACCCAGCCCGGCATGTACGGAACCTCCCGGTGTATTGAAATAGATCTGAATGTCTTTCGTCGGATCAGTTGAATCAAGATAAAGCAACTGAGCCTGAATGATATTTGCTACGTAATCGTCAATGGGAAGTCCAAGGAAGATTATTCTGTCCATCATAAGACGCGAAAAGACATCCATGGTAGCCACATTAAGCTGCCTCTCCTCAATAATGGTAGGAGAGATGTAGCTGTTCGCAATAGAAGTGTATCTGTGAAGGGTCATGCTGCTGAGACCCATTCTGCTTCTTGCGTATTTTCTGAAATCATCAAAGGTATCCATAGCCGAAAAATTTTAATAAAAAACAAAGTTACAAAAACTATTATTACTCACTGTCAGGCTATTGTTTATTCAAAAAGTTTATTGAATTCTTCTGCAGTCACTTTTTTGGTTTCTATGGTAACAAGCTCTTTGAGTTTCTCAATAGCCTTTTCCTCAAGGATGCGGTCGGCAATTCTTCTTGCATCATCTTCTTTTTTAAGCATTTCATCAGCAAATTTTGAGACCTGTTCGTCTGTGGCATAGAAAAGGCCATACTGGTTAAACTGATATCTGGTTATGTTTTCTGCTTCCTTACGCATCTCTTCTTCTGTAACCTTAATGTCATAGTCCTGTGCTATCTTTTTCCTTATTAGCTGCCATTTCAGATCCTCCTTGAAAGTGTCGAATTCCTTTTCAATCTGTTCTCCGGTTGCCTTTTCGTTAACTCTCTTAAGCCATTTTTTCAGAAACTCTTCTGGAAGATCAAATTTTGTTTTTTCAAGGGCAAGTTTTTTAAGGTCGAGTGAAAGTTTATAATTGCTTTCATTTGCCAGGCTTGCAGATATTTCTTCGTCGATTTTAGTGTAGAATTCTTCTTCTGTTTTTATCACATCCTCGCCGTAAATCTGGTCGAAAAGCTCTTTCCCTATTTCGGCGGGTTGAAACCTCATTATCTCTTCAATGGTGAACATGTAGGTGCCTTCTACTTTTGCAGCTTGCTCTTTGCTTATTCTAAGCATCGTGGCAATTTCGTTAACATTGGGATATGCTTTTTTCAGGTCGAAGATTATTGAATCGCCAGGCTTTTTCCCGAGGAATTCTTTTTTAATCGCTTCATCTTTAATAATATCTATTGCCAGCAGTACATTATCTGCACTGAATCTGGCCATTTCGTCAGCAGGTTCAATCCTGCCTTTCAGCATGTCGGTTTCTTCTGATAATTCGGCATTGACATACCGGCCATACCTGCGGGTATAATTATTAACGTAATCGTTTCTTATTTTCTCGTCAATAATTATTTCGTAATAAGTAACTTTATTCTTTTTGCCAAGTTTTAATTCGAATTCAGGTGCAAGGCCTATTTCGAAAGTGAAGTAAAAGTCTTCACCGGTTTCGAAATTTATTGATTCATCCTGTTTGTCAGAAGGAACTGGATCACCCAGGATCTGAATGTTTTCGTCTTTTATATACTTATAGAGATTTTCAGCGACGAGTTTATTTATTTCATCAACTTTTGCTGCTGTACCGTAGAGTTTTCTGATTAACCCTATTGGAACCATTCCCGGCCGGAAGCCCTTCATATTTGCATTCCGGCGGTATTCACGCAACACTTTTTCGACATTTTCTTCGTAATCTGATTTCCGGACCTCTACTTTAAGAATAGCATTCAGGTTGTCGATGTTTTCTCTGGTAATATTCATTCAGTGTAATTTATTTGTTTGGGTATTAATTTATTGTAGTTAATTATTCTTCCTTACTTAGTGCGGATGAAGGGACTCGAACCCTTACGTCACTAAGGACACAAGATCCTAAGTCTTGCTCGGCTACCAATTACGACACATCCGCAAAAATCCCGGCAAAGGTACTGAAAAAAATTGTTTTTTAAAAGAGAATCTCAGCGACGAAGTTCGAAGTTTCTGCCAAGGTAAACTTTTCTTACAATCTCATCGTCAGTCAGTTCCTGAGATGTTCCCGATTTCAGGATTCTTCCCTCGAAAAGCAGGTACGACCTGTCGGTAATTGAAAGTGTTTCGTGTACGTTATGGTCGGTAATAAGGATTCCAATGTTTTTATCTTTAAGGTGTGAAACAATATTCTGAATATCTTCAACGGCAATAGGGTCTATTCCGGCGAATGGTTCATCGAGCAGTATGAATTTTGGTTTTAATGCCAGAGCTCTTGCAATTTCTGTTCGCCTTCGTTCCCCACCTGACAATTGAATTCCTTTGCTTTTACGTATTTTCTGCAGGCCGAATTCGTCGAGCATCAACTCCAGTCGCTCTTTCTGCTCACTTTCCGGAAAACCCGAAAGTTCAAGAACTGCTCTTATATTGTCTTCAACTGACAGATTTCTGAATATGGAAGGTTCCTGGGAAAGGTAACCGATGCCCCTGCGGGCTCTTTTATATACAGGAAGAGGGGTAATGTCTTCATTGTCGAGGAATACTTTACCCTCATTCGGTTTTATAAGTCCGACAATCATGTAAAATGTGGTGGTTTTGCCTGCTCCGTTAGGGCCCAGCAATCCTACAATTTCACCCTGCTCCACTTCAACAGAGACATTATTAACCACTTTACGGCTGCGGTACTTTTTTACCAGATTTTTGGTATATAATTTCATGGCTTTCTTGCTCCTTTATAATGAAGCCTTTTCAATATCCTTTTTATCTTCCTCTTTCATAAATGCTTCATGCTCTTTCTCCTTCCTTCTATAAACAATTTTAGATATAATAATCCCCACTTCATAGAGTCCTATCAGTGGAATACTTACGAGGATCTGGGAAAATATATCCGGAGGCGTAATTATCGCAGACATAATTAATATAACAACTATTGAATGCCTCCTGTACTTTATCATAAATGAAGGAGTAATGACACCTATTTGTGTCAGGAAGAATGCTATAAGAGGCAGCTCGAAAACGATACCTGAGGCAAGAACAACTGAAGAGATTGTACCGATGTAGGAGCGCACGTAAATCTGGTTTACTACCTGTTCACTTATCCTGTAAGAACCCAGAAAATGAATTGAAAGGGGTACAATCATAAAATATCCAAAAACAACTCCCAGTAAAAATAGAAAACTTGCCCATCCAACAGAACCCCGGGCATATTTTCTTTCGTGCGGATAGAGGGCTGGTTTAATAAATCTCCAGAATTCCCAGAAGATATAAGGAATAGATACAATTAATCCTGCAATAATTGATACGGCAATATGCGTTGTAAGCTGTCCCGACATCTGAATATTTATTAGTTCAAATGGTTTTGTGTTAATGCATAGAAGGTCTGTGTTAACGAGATTTCCCAACTTGCATAACATCTTGTTTGTGAAGAAATCCGGATTTTTGGGAGCAAGTATTATGTTGTTGAAAATTAAATTTTTCTGTGTGAATGCGATAACTATCATTACAACCATGAAAATAATTGAGCGTATGATGTGCCACCGCAATTCCTCGAGATGCTCGAGAAATGTCATTTCTTTCTCGTTGTTTGAGTTTCTTCTTTTTCTTCCTAACATAGATCCGGTTGTGATAAAAAAATCAAAAGGCAAAGATGGGAAATCTTATTTTCCAAAACAATAGTATATTTGTACCCCTTTTCAGGCATCACTGCCATTCTGTTACATTACTTCAGAAATTATATAAATTCAGGTAATTACCTGATTTTTAAAACCCTGGAGCAGTATTCATGAAGTATTGTCATAATGGCAATGTTAATATTATTTAATTTCTGGAAAAGCGAAAAAATATTTTGATTTAAAATATGTTTTGAAATATAATTTGATTAACTTTAATTAAAATAGATACAGGTTGAGATATGGGGAAAGTACCAGACGATAGTGTTATTCATAGTTATCTGAAGAAATACTTTGGCTTTGATACATTTAAAGGCCTGCAGGAGCCAATAATAAAGAATGTTCTTGCAGGGAGGGACACATTTGTACTTATGCCAACGGGGGGAGGTAAGTCGCTCTGCTATCAGCTTCCGGCAGTTATGCTGGAAGGTACAGCAATAGTTATTTCACCGCTTATTGCGCTGATGAAAAATCAGGTTGATGCTATGCGTAACTTCAGCACCACTGATGAAGTTGCCCATTTTCTCAATTCCTCCCTTTCGAAATCGGAAATTAACAAAGTGAAGAAGGATGTTGTAAATGGCATTACAAAATTATTATATGTTGCTCCCGAATCACTTACCAAAGAAGAGAACATTGAATTTCTGAGGAACATAAAAATTTCTTTTTATGCAGTTGACGAAGCTCATTGTATTTCGGAATGGGGGCATGATTTCAGGCCTGAATACAGGAGAATAAGGCCAATCATCGACACTATAGGCCGTTCACCAATAATAGCATTAACGGCAACTGCCACGCCAAAGGTTCAACATGATATTCAGAAAAACCTGGGAATTCTCGAAGCAAACGTCTTTAAATCATCATTCAACAGGCCCAATCTCTATTACGAGGTAAGGTCGAAAGTTGATGCCACAAAGGAAATCATCAGATATATAAAGAACAATCAGGGGAAATCCGGTATAATATATTGCCTCAGCAGAAAGAAAGTTGAAGAACTTGCTGAAACCCTTAAGGTTAATGGTATAAGAGCATTGCCGTATCATGCAGGGCTTGACACGGCAACACGTACGGCCAATCAGGACAAGTTTCTGATGGAGGAGGCTGATGTGATTGTTGCCACAATTGCGTTTGGGATGGGAATCGACAAGCCTGACATACGGTATGTAATACATTACGACATGCCTAAAAGTCTGGAAGGATACTACCAGGAGACCGGACGTGCTGGAAGGGATGGAGGTGAAGGCAGATGTATTGCATATTACAGTTATAATGATATACAGAAGCTTGAGAAATTCATGCAGGGCAAACCCGTTGCCGAGCAGGAGATAGGCAAGCAACTTTTGCTGGAGGTTGTATCGTATGCCGAATCGTCAATTTGCCGCCGTAAATCGCTGCTGCATTATTTCGGAGAGGAATATCCCAGGGAAAATTGCGAAGCTTGCGATAACTGCCTGCACCCGAAGGTTCAGTTTGAGGGTAGTGAATATGTGGTGAGCGTGCTCGAGGCAGTACTGGCAGTAAAAGAAAAGTTCAAGGCTGACCATATCGCAAACATTCTTGCGGGGAAGGCAACTTCGGCAATAAAGTCATACAAACATCATAAACTCGATATTTTCGGAGCCGGTGAAGAAAAGGACGAGAAATTCTGGAATATGGTTATTAGACAGGCTCTCATTGCCAAACTGCTTACAAAGGACATTGAGAATTACGGCCTGCTGAAACTTACCCAGAAAGGGAAGGAGTTCCTGGAGAAACCTACTGAATTCATGCTTGTGGAGGACTACGACTACAGCGATGCCGAGGAAGAAGAAGGAGGTGGCTTCGGTGCAAAAACCGCCGCTGTTGACGAGGAACTCTTCAGCATACTTAAAGACCTGAGGAAGAAAATATCAAAACAGAAAAATGTTCCACCTTTTGTAATATTTCAGGATCCTTCACTCGAAGAGATGGCCATACAGTACCCTATTACCCTCGATGAATTGCAGAACATTTCAGGCGTCGGGGCCGGAAAGGCTCAGAGATATGGTAAAGAGTTCGTGGAAGTGATTAAGAAATATGTCGAGGAAAAAGAAATAATAAGACCCCTCGACATGGTGGTTAAATCTGTTGTCAATAAATCGGGTTTGAAAGTCTATATCATCCAGAGTATCGACATGAAGAGACCTCTCGAAGATATAGCCGAAGCCAAAGGACTCGATATGGATGAACTTCTTTCGGAGATTGAAGCAATTGTGAATTCAGGAACACGTATCAACCTCGATTATTATATAAATATGGTAATGGACGAGGAGAGGCAGCAGGAGATATATTCATACTTTAAGGAAGAGGCACAGAGTGATTCACTCGAGGAAGCCCTTCAGGCACTTGGAAACGAGTTTGAAGAAGAAGAAATCAGGCTGATCAGAATAAAGTTCCTTTCAGAAATGGGAAATTGATTGAAAGTTCAAGGTTAGCGGTTCAAGGTTCCGTAAGAATTGATCTTATAATTTTCCCCTGCTGAATAAGCCAGGAATCAGGCTTATAAGGACAGCTGCAAGATAAAAAGGATAGAGTAGCTGAAGTGGGAAAAGCCATTTCAGGAAAGATTTTTGTTTATACAGATTGGCGGTAGTTCTAATTAAAAGAGCGTTGGCAATAGATTTAATAGTGAAGCCTGCCAGGAAAAACGGAAGGAATTTGATGTTCAGTATTGCTGCGACGAGCATCAAACCCAGCAAAGAAACTGTAATAAAGACTACAGCAGAAAGGAAAATAGTAAAAGCATCCCTGTAGGAACCTGCTTTGGATATCCACCTTGCTCTCTGTTTAAGTAATTCTTGAATAGAATACGCCGGTTCTGTTGTGACATCTGCTTCACGGCTGTTGAGCCACAAAATGTTTGATCCCTGTTTTAACTTTACAGAGTGAAGAAGAAAAATGTCATCGCCTGAAGGTATTGTGTAATTGAGGTTTTCGTAGTTTTCCATGTAGGTTTTTCTGGTGAAGGCAAGGTTGGCACCGTTGCACATTACAGGTTTGTCTGCGAGTGCATAACCTGCAGTCATTCCCTGAAGTCCGAGCCATTCAATCTTTTGAAAGACAAACAACACTCCTTTTCTTTCTTTAAGTTTTACAGGTCCTATTATCAAGGCAGGTCTGCAGGCAGCATAAAATGAAGCGATTGTGCCAACCCACGCTTTACCCACCCGGCAATCGGCATCGGTAGTGATAATGAGTTCTGATGAGGATGATTGAACCCCAGTTCTGATAGCATGTTTCTTACCGTTTCCGGCATTATGGATAACCTTTAGATTTCGTATTCCCCTGAACTCTTCAGCAACTTTTAATGTATTATCAGATGAGTGGTCGTCAACTACTATTACTTCAAATGAATCTTCCGGATAGTTCTGCAACGAGAGGTCGGCAAGAAGTGCAGGTAATGATGACTCTTCATTTTTACAGGGTACAATAATTGAAACGCTTACTGGTTGCAGGAGAGGATTGTATGTCCATACAGCCGGGTTGCGGAGGTATAGAGCGGCCGTGACAAAGAGTGCCAGATATATAACAAATGGTATGAGAAGAAGCCAGAACATTGACTGAAAAAAAGCAATTGACAGATTTCGCTTTGTTATTAACTCATTATTGTTCCAAATCCGATAAAGTGGGTTTTATTATTCTTTCAGCTTTCCGGTTTTCAGTATTCATTCCAGCTTTTTATAGCAAGGTCATCCATACTAAGCCTGCAGAAAGCTCTTATAAATGCGTTGGCGACTCTTGTATTGGTAAGAAGAGGCACATTGTAATCAACTGCACTGCGTCTGATTGAATAGTCGTTGCTTAGTTCAGCCTGAGAAAGGTTTTTAGGGATGTTAATTACCATATCTACCATACCTTTGCGGATCAGTTCGATCGCGTTGGGTGATCTATCTTCATCGGGCCAGTATGCCACTTCAGCCTCGACGCCCGCATTTTCGAGAAATTGCTGTGTTCCTCTTGTGGCATACAGCTTGTATCCTTTTTCCTTTAGGGCTCTTGCTGCGTCGAGCAGTTCGGCCTTAGATTTTGCCGGGCCAGTTGAAAGCAGGATACCTTTACGTGGTATTCTGTAGCCTACGGAGAACATCGCTTTAAGTATGGCTTCGTAGAATCCTTCTCCCAGGCAGGCTACTTCACCTGTTGAAGCCATATCAACTCCCAGTATGGGATCGGCTTTTGCAAGCCTTGAGAAGCTGAATTGCGGTGCTTTGACACCCACATAGTCGAGGTCAAAAGCTGATTTATGAGGTTTTTCAACAGGAATACCGAGCATCACCTTTGTTGCAATGTCAATCAGGTTTATTTTCAGCACTTTTGACACAAATGGCATGCTCCGGCTTGCCCTGAGGTTGCATTCAATAACTTTTATTTCGTTGTCCTTTGCAAGGAACTGAATGTTGAAAGGGCCTGTAATGTTTAGTTCCCTGGCTATTTCACGTGAGATGTTTTTTATACGCCGTACAGTTTCGAAATAGAGCCTCTGCGGCGGGAACACCATCGTTGCATCGCCCGAGTGAACACCCGCAAACTCCACATGTTCGCTTATTGCATAAACGATAATTTCACCTTCGCGGGCAACGGCGTCAATTTCAATTTCTTTAGCATTTTCAATAAATTCCGAAACTACTACAGGATATTGTTTTGAGATTCTTGTTGCAAGATTAAGGAAATGGTCGAGCTCATTTTTATTCGATACAACATTCATTGCCGAGCCTGACAATACGTAAGAAGGCCTTACGAGAACCGGAAAACCTGTCTGGTCAACGAAATTATGGATTTCCTCAGTTGTGGTAAGCTCTTTCCACCGGGGTTGGTCGATTTTCAAGGCATCGAGCATTGAGCTGAATTTATGGCGGTTTTCTGCCCTGTCGATTGAAAGGGGAGACGTACCGAGGATGTTTACGTTTGCAAGGTGGAGCCTCATGGCAAGATTGTTTGGGATTTGCCCGCCCATAGAGACTATTACACCCATTGGATGCTCGAGCTCGATTACATCCATTACTCTTTCAAAGGATAGTTCATCAAAATAGAGCCGGTCGCATATATCATAATCTGTACTTACGGTTTCGGGGTTGTAATTGATCATCACTGCCCTGTAACCTGTATTGCGGATAGTATTTATTGCATTTACCGAGCACCAGTCAAATTCCACACTCGAGCCAATTCTGTAAGCCCCGGAACCCAGTACTATAACCGATCTGCCTTCATTTTCGAAGGTGATGTCATGTTCCGTGCCACTGTATGTCAGGTAGAGATAATTTGTCACTGCCGGGTACTCTGCTGCAAGTGTGTCTATTTGTTTGACATAGGGTTTTATTCCGAGAGCTTTTCTGAATGCTCTCACCCTCATCATATCCCTGTTCATGTCTTTTGATGAAGAGTTCAGAACGTGACGCGCTATCTGGAAGTCGCTGAACCCGGCTTTTTTAGCTTCTAGGAGAATATCATACGGGATTTCTTCAATGTTTTTGAAGGCTGTGATCCGGTTTTTAATGTCGATGATATTTTTCAATTTAAAGAGGAACCAATTGTCAATTCCTGTGAGCTGGTGTATTCTGTCAATCGGAATGCCTTCATCGAGTGCCTGTGCTATTGAGAAGATTCTCATGTCGGTTGGTTCGGCAAGTTCTTTCTCAACGTCGGGGAAGTAAATATCCCGGTTGCCTGTGAACCCATGCATGCCGAGTCCAATCATACGAAGTCCCTTCTGTATTGCTTCTTCAAAAGTTCGGCCTATCGCCATCACTTCACCAACGCTTTTCATGCTGCTTCCGATGTGGTGGGAAACACCGGTAAATTTGTTGAGGTCCCACCGGGGGATTTTACAAACAATATAATCAAGAGCAGGTTCGAAGCATGCAGGGGTTGTTTTTGTAACCGAGTTTTTCAGTTCGTGCAAGCCGTAGCCGATTGCGAGTTTTGCTGCAACAAAAGCGAGCGGATATCCTGTTGCTTTTGAGGCAAGTGCACTCGACCTTGAAAGGCGTGCGTTGACTTCAATAACACGGTAATCCTCCGAATCCGGGTCAAGTGCGTATTGTATGTTGCATTCACCTACTATTCCAATATGCCTGATAATTTTTATGGAGAGTTCCCTGAGAAGGTGATATTCATTGTTGGTAAGGGTCTGTGAGGGTGCCACTACGATGCTTTCTCCTGTATGTATTCCAAGCGGGTCGAAGTTTTCCATGTTGCATACAGTGATACAATTGTCGTAGCGGTCCCTGACTACTTCATATTCCACTTCCTTCCAGTCCTTGAGAGATTCTTCAACAAGAATCTGATCGGTGAATGAAAGAGCTCGTGCTGCAAGAGTTTCCATTTCTTCAGCGCTGTATGCAAAACCACTTCCCTGTCCGCCAAGTGTGTATGCCGAACGGATAATAACAGGATAACCAAGTTTTCCGGCAGCTTTAACGGCTTCCTCAACAGTACTTACCGCAATACTGCGTGGTGTTTTTACATTTATTTCATTAAGTTTCTTTACGAAAAGCTCTCTGTCCTCAGTATCAATAATTGCCGTGACAGGGGTGCCGAGTACCCTGACATTGTATTTTTCGAATACCTTATTTTTAAATAGTTCAATTCCGCAGTTTAGAGCCGTCTGGCCCCCAAAAGACAACAAAATACCATCGGGTTTTTCGCGTGCTATAACTTTTTCAACAAAGTACGGATTGACCGGCAGGAAATAGACCTTGTCGGCAATGTTTTCTGAGGTCTGGATGGTAGCAATATTGGGATTAACGAGGATAGTTATTATTCCTTCTTCTCTCAGGGCTTTCAATGCCTGTGATCCTGAATAATCGAATTCACCGGCTTCACCAATTTTAAGGGCGCCCGACCCTAGTATTATTACTTTGTTTAGCTTGTCTATCATTTCAGACGGCAAAAATAATACTTTTTTTCTTTTTAAGAGTGGAGAAATGAAAAAAAATGAATAAATTTGCAACCAGAATGTATAAAAATGCAAAGAATATCACGTCTTATTGCCATAGAGAATATAATCCGGAGTGAAAAGGTTTCCTCTCAGGAGGAAATAATAAGGAAGCTCAGGAAAATGGGTATTAAATGTACTCAGGCAACGCTTTCGAGAAGTCTCAGACAGCTTGGAGTTGTTAAAATCCCTGACGGAAGAGGTGGGTACAGGTATTCTTTTGTCAGTGACCATGTTCCACAGATTCAGGCTGAGGCAAAGTACGACCTTGTAAATGTTATCAGAAGCATAATTGAAGCAAAAGGGATGATAATTATCAAGACAAGTCCGGGTTATGCGAACAGTGTGGCGATAACTATTGACAATTACGGGCGTTATGAGATTGCCGGAACGATTGCAGGGGACGACACACTGCTAGTTATTCCCCGTGATAACGTATCGCCGGCACATGTAAGGAATATTCTGGAGATGATTTTTCCGGGAATTCATTCAATGACAGGATAATTAATTATAACATAAAAACAGATTAAGATGAAAGAAAAAGTTGTTCTTGCTTACAGTGGAGGTCTTGACACCTCGGTTATACTTAAATGGTTAATTGAGAAAGGTTATGAGGTGATTGCCTTTATTGCAGATGTAGGCCAGCAGGAGGATTTTGAGGAGTGCAAAAAGAAAGCCTTGATGCTTGGTGCATCAAAAGTGGTTATAAAGGATGTAAAAAGGGAATTTGTTACCGATTATGTATTTAAAGCCCTGAAGGCGAATGCTATATATGAAGACAGGTACCTACTGGGAACGGCTCTTGCAAGGCCTCTTATTGCAAGCAAGCAGATTGAAGTTGCAAATGAGGAAGGAGCCAACACTGTGGCTCATGGTGCCACAGGGAAGGGTAACGATCAGGTTCGTTTTGAGCTGTGTTATTATGCTCTCAAGCCAGGTATAAAGATAATTTCACCATGGAAAGATCCGGAATTTCTTCAGAGTTTCAAAGGAAGAACAGACCTTTTAAAATATGCAGCTGAAAAGAATATCCCGGTTAAGGCAACGCTTGCCAAACCTTATAGCGAGGATGAAAACCTGATGCACATAAGTCATGAGGCAGGCATTCTTGAAGATCCCATGTTTGCGGTCCAGAAAAGCATGCTGGTGAAGATGGTGATGCCTCAGGATGCACCGGATCGTGAAACTCGCATTGTAATCACCTTTAAGGACGGGATACCGGTTAAGGTTCTCAACAAGGATGATGGTACTGTGAAGGAGGATCCGCTGGAACTTTTTGTTTATCTGAACAAGCTGGGAGGGGAGAATGGAATTGGGTTGCTCGATATGGTTGAAAACCGGTTTGTAGGTATAAAATCGCGCGGTGTATATGAAACTCCGGGGGCTACTATATTGTTCACCGCTCACAGAGACATTGAAGGCATAGCTATGGACAGGGAAGTTATGAGGTTAAGAAATATGCTAACTCCCAAGTTTTCAGAACTTATTTATTATGGCTTCTGGTTCAGTCCGGAGATGGATTTTCTTATGGCTGCTATTGATAAAAGCCAGGAACTGATTGACGGATGTGTTCATCTTTGCCTTTACAAGGGGAATGTACTTATTGAGGGTAGAGAATCACCTTCGTCGCTTTACGACAAAGATCTTTCCAGCATGGATATTGAAGGAGGTTTTGACCAGACCGACAGTAAAGGCTTTATTAAAATAAATGCCATAAGGCTTATGGCACACAGGGCTATTATTGAGTCGAGAAAGAAAAAATAAATTCACGAATATGAATTTTTCAAGATTGTGGGAAAAAGATGTAACGCCCGACCCGGCAATAATTGAATTCACTGCGGGAAAGGAAAAGCAGACCGATCTTTTGATTGCCGGTTGGGATATTGTAGGTTCAATGGCACATGTTATCATGCTTCATGAAGTGAAGCTGATTTCAGATGAAGAAAAGCATAATCTATTAAATGCATTACATGCTCTTTTTCAGAAATTTCTGAAAGGTGAGCTGAAGATAGGGGAAGGTGTTGAGGATATACATTCGCAGATTGAGAATGAGCTTTCGGATATGCTTGGGCCTGTGGGTCGGAAGGTGCATACAGGAAGGTCGCGCAACGACCAGGTTCTTCTCGACATAAGGCTTTATACACGGGCAGAAATTGACAGAATTGCAGAGCTGACAGGTTACCTGTTTGAGAAGCTTATTTCCCTGAGTAACCAGTACAGGGAAGTGCTTCTTCCGGGGTACACCCATATGCAGCCTGCTATGGTATCATCCTTCGGGTTGTGGTTTGGTGGCTATGCCGAAGCCCTCACTGATGACCTTCTGCTTCTTTCAGCAGCAAGGAGGATGAATAACAGGAATCCTCTCGGTACGGCTGCTGGATATGGTACAACGCTGCCACTTAACCGCAGTCTCACAACCTCACTCCTAGAGTTTGAGGAGATGATATACAACTCATCTTACGCCAGCATTAACAGGGGAAAAGTTGAGATGGCTGTGGCATCTGCCCTTGCTTCAATTGCCAATACCCTCTCAAAATTCTGTATGGATATATGCCTGTATATGACTGCAGAATTTAAATTCATTGAGTTCCCCGACGAGTTTATAACCGGTTCAAGCATAATGCCCCAGAAAAAGAACCCTGATGTATTTGAACTTATAAGGGCAAGATCAAACCTCATTCAGTCGCTGCCGGGACAGATAAGCATAATAACAAATAACCTTCCGTCGGGTTACAATCGTGATCTGCAAATTCTTAAGAGTTTGATGATTAATGCATTTACCGACATAGGGGAATGTATTGAAATGTTGATTTACATGCTGGGAGCCATCAAGATAAGGCGCAATATTCTTGACAATCCTCAATATAACTCAATTTTCAGTACCGAAGAAGTAAACAGGATGGTCAAAAATGGCATACCTTTCAGGGATGCATACAAGGCTGTATCCGGCATACTGAAAGACGGAGCTTTTCTCAGAACAATGCCTTCCGATTATTCGCATGAGGGCAGCATCGGAAACCTTTGTAACGAGGAAATCAAAGCAAGGGCTGAAAAGCTGCTGGCTGAATTTAAAGCCATTCCAATAACTGTTCTCGAGGAGAAACTGGTAAGGTATGCTTGAATGGAATAACAGGTGGATACTGAAATTCAGCTCCTGTATTTTATAATATTTGAAATAAACATATCGAAAAGGAAGGCTGTATCGGTCGGACCACCTGAAGCTTCGGGATGAAACTGGGTTGAAAAGTAAAGACCTGATTTATGTTTCATTCCCTCATTGGTCATGTCGTTAAGGTTAATGAAAAAGGGTTCCCAACCGGAAGGTAATGTATTGTTATCTACCGCGTAACCATGATTCTGCGAAGTGATATATGCCCTGTTCGTTCCTGACATGATAACCGGCTGGTTGTGACTCCTGTGACCATACTTGAGTTTATAGGTGTCTGCACCTGAGGCAAGTGCCATAAGCTGGTTGCCCAGACAGATTCCAAATATGGGTTTATCTTCATTCAGTGATTTCTTTATATTTTCAATTGTTACGGTACACATTTTCGGATTACCCGGGCCATTTGAAATAAATAGTCCGTCGTACTCTTCATTGTGATAATCGTAGTCCCATGGAACCCTGATTACTGTGGTATCATACCGGAGAAGGGATCTTATTATGTTGTATTTGACACCGCAATCAATAAGAAGAATTTTCCACCTGCCATTTCCGTAAATCTTTTTTTCTTTTGTGCTCACTTCCTTTACCAGGTTTATCTGGTTCGGGTCGATAAAATCAGTACACTTGTCTTCAATCTCTATTCTACCGAGCATGGTACCTTTTTCCCTAAGTCGCTTGGTGAGAGCTCTGGTATCGATTCCGTAAATTCCTGGAATGTTATAACCTGCAAGCCAGTCGCCAAGGCTTTCTCTGGCATTCCAGTGGCTGTAATCAAAGGAATAATGTGAAACTATTAAGCCCGAGATATGAACCGAAGATGACTCGAAGTATTTAAGAAGTCCGTTTTCTTGTTCATCCGGAGGGACTCCATAATTCCCTACAAGAGGATAAGTGAGGCATAGAATCTGTCCCCGGTATGAGGGATCGGTGAGGCTTTCAGGATAACCTGTCATAGCAGTGTTGAACACCACCTCTCCTGAAGCCGGAACATCGGCTCCGAATGAATTTCCTTCAAAAACGGTTCCGTCTTCCAGTATAAGCTTTGCCTTTTTGACTTTTTCTCTTTGCATCAGGTTTATTTGTTTATCCCTGAATAATTATTTTTCAACAGGGTACAAAGATAGTCAAAACAGAAGAATGGCAAACCATGGGAACAGTAAAATACAAAAATAAGCTGATTCAAATGTGACATAAAAAACGAGAGATGGGGTTAAAATCTTATTTATGACTAAATATTTATAATTTATTTTCTTATTTTTATGCCCGGTTAAAATCTTTTTCTTTCTTCCAGGGAATAAGAGAAAAATATTTCTTCTCTCCCTGAAGAAGGACAGGATTTAAGGTATTAATAACAAAAAATATCAGTAATTAATCAGATTAATAAACAGTAAAATAATTGACTTATGAAAAAAGTTTTTCAGTTTTCAATAACAGTAATACTTGTTATTGCCCTGGTTAATATGTTATCGTGTAAAAGTAAGACCGGGGCGGAGAAGCAGGTTAAGGAGCAGGAAGAGAAAGAACAGGTTGAAACAATCAAAAAGGAAATTGAAAAGAATGTCTATCCTTTACCAACATCTGCTGAAGTCATTAAGATGCTCACCGAACTTGAGGTAGGGTACATAATAGGAATATCGAATCCTCCTTCAAATGCTAAGAAATATATTCAGAGCTCAGCAAAGGCCATCAATATTGGAGTTTTTGGTGCCGACCTCAGTTATGCAACGCTGTACAATATGCAGCAGGATGTAAATGATTATCTCGACGCCATAAGAGTTCTGGCAAATTCCCTTAATATGTCGAGGATTTATGACACAAAGCTTTATGACAGTATTAAGGTGAATTTTGACAGCAGGGATAAACTCGTTAAGATTCTTACCGATGCGTTCAATGAGACATATCAATATCTGAGTGAAAATGAGCAGCAGAACCTTGCTCTGCTTGTTGTGGGGGGTGCGTGGGTTGAAGGCATGTATCTTACCACTCATGTTTCTGAGGCTGCGTATAATGTAGCAGGTATATCACGGGTTCTTCTCGAACAGAAGAAGTCTTTTGAACTTTATCTGGATATAACAAGACCATATCTGGATGATCCTATGATAGGCGATTTTGTGAAGCTTCTTGAGCCCATTAAAAAAGTTTATGAAGGATTATCAACGAGTCTGACTGAGAAAGACATAAAGGATATAACGGAAGCAATTACGGTAATCAGGGAGAAGATAATTTAAAAGCAGAGTTCCGTTTACTCCGGAGTGAGTCAGGATTCCCGAAAAACGGTATGAAACTATTTGAGCCGCAGAGGGGATTAACTTAAATTAGAGCTGGATTCAATTATAAATTGCCTCGATGAGGGAATCTGTTTTACTTGCACTGATTCACATCTTTGCAATAATTTCCACAGTAAATCCCGGTGGAATAACTTCACGGGGCAAAAAGATTTTACGCGGTTATCTCCGGAGGTATCTTAACCGGGAACTTGAAGAGGAGTATTTTTCCCTTTTTGAGAATAATCTTGAGTTTTATTCAAATGAGTTAAAGAATATTGATCGAAGCGATCTTGCCGAGGAAGATTCACTCATAACATTCCAGATAACAAATATCTGCCGCCAGATAAAAAAGAGTCTCTTTCTGGAGGAGAGGATGATTGTTTTTCTGCAGCTCCTCGAATTTACTTTTGAGGATGGCCAGATTTCGCCCCAGGAAAATACCATAATCGATATTGTTGCCAGGACTTTCAACATAAGCAGGAAGGAATATGATAATGCTTATGCTTTCATGATAGGGCGGCAATACGACAAGGTATCACCCGACTGCATGCTCGTTATTGAAAGTGATAATCCACATTATCGTTCGGAGCAGGAATATGCCAGTTATCCCCTGTGGAAACATATGTACATAAGAGGGTTCAGGGGGAGTCTTTTTGTGCTTCATATAGAAAGTACAGGTTCACTCATCTTTACATATGATGGTCCTCTGCCCCTTTATTTCAAAGGCAGGGATATTATTGCCTGCAGGCCTTACCTTCTGGAGAGAGGGGTAAATATCAAAGGGCCGGGTATCGAACCGATTTATTATTCAAAGGTATACAAGGCGTTTCTCATTGATGAATTCCGCGAAAGAGTAGTTTTTGAAGGTTGTAATATTGAATACAGATTCAAAAACTCAGAAAACGGTATCAAGCCAATGAATTTCAGGCTTGAATCGGGGAACCTGGTTGGTATAATGGGCAGCAGCGGAGTGGGAAAAACAACACTGCTGAATATTCTTCACGGGAAAATAAAGCCAGAAAAAGGAAATATTTATATTAACGGTTACGATATTTACAAAGATTCCGAACATCTCAAAGGTCTTATAGGATATGTGCCGCAGGACGATCTTTTAATTGAAGAACTTACTGTATATCAGAATCTCTATTTCAATGCAAGGCTATGTTTCGGGGATTATACGGAGGAGCGTTTACATAAGATAGTAGTGAAAATACTTACGGATCTTGATCTGATAGAAATTAAAGATCTGCAGGTTGGGGATTTGCTAAACAAGAAAGTGAGCGGAGGTCAGCGTAAACGGCTCAATATAGCACTGGAGCTGATGAGGGAACCTGCAGTACTTTTCGTTGATGAGCCTACCTCAGGCCTCTCTTCACAGGATTCGCATAATGTAATGATACTGCTTCGCAAACAGGCTCTGTCGGGTAAGCTGGTTATTGTCAATATTCATCAGCCCTCATCCGACATTCTGAAGATGTTCGACAGGCTGTGGATTCTCGACAGGGGAGGGTATATGATTTATGACGGCGACCCTGTGGAAGCCCTGGTCTATTTCAAAACCGAAACCTCACAGGCCAACGCGGCAGAAAGCGAATGTCCGAGCTGCGGTAATATCGATACTGATAATATCCTCGAAATTATTGAGGTTAAAACAATAGATGATAGCGGCTATCCGGGAAAGGAGAGACAGGTTACACCTGTTGAATGGTACGAGAAGTACAAGAGGAAGATGATGCCTTCCTGCTCTTCTCCCCCACAAAAGATCACCCTTCCGAAAAGTAACTTCAAAGTGCCGGGAAGAGCCTACCAGATAAGAACATTTATTAAAAGAAACCTTCTTAGAAAGCTTGCCGACAAGCAGTATATGATACTAAACCTTGCAGAGGCTCCACTGCTCGCTTTCATATTGGGATACTTTTCCAAATACACGCTCGATTCAGGTTACTCTTTTGCAGACAATAGAAACTATCCGGTTTTTCTTTTCATGGCAGTTGTGGTTGCATTGTTTCTGGGTCTGATGGTCAGTGCCGAGGAAATATTCAAGGACAGGAAAATACTTGTACGTGAAAAGTTTCTGAACATCAGCCGGTTAAGCTATCTGATCTCAAAAGTGGGCTTTCTTTTCGTTCTTTCAGCCCTCCAGTCGTTGCTGTTTCTGGCAGTTGCCAGCCTTGTACTCGAAATCAGGGCTATGTTCTGGCAGCAATGGCTTATTCTTTTCAGCACAGCATGTTACGGAAATCTTCTGGGGCTGAATATATCATCGGGTATGAGAACAGTTGTAAGCATTTATATACTCATTCCTTTGATACTTGTTCCTCAACTCCTTCTGGGTGGAGCAATGATAAGATTTGATGATATTCATAAATCGCTGACAAACAGAGAATACGTACCAATGATAGGCGACCTTATGGGTACACGCTGGGCATACGAGGCAATAATGGTGGAGGGATATAAAGGGAACAGGTACATCAAACCGACATTCAAGTACAACCTCGAAATAGAACAGAACAACTATTACAAAGATGAACTCATCAGAAATCTGAAGAATGAAATAATAAATTATATCCTTCAGAGAAAAAACAAAAATGCCGGGGATAAAGAGGTAATCGAAAAAAAGCTGAATATCCTTAATTATCATGTTAACCAGTTGAGTGATATAACCGGAATTAAACCAGGAGAATGGATTAATTGGCTTAATTACAGTGATTTCAATGAGAGGGTTGCTGATTCCCTGGAAGTTTTCTTCGGCGAGGTACAGAAGTATTTTATTAATGAAAACAAATACTATTTCAGGTTGAAATATGAGACTGAAAAGAAAATAGCTGAAAGTCTCGGGAATGAAGATGCGAGTAAACTTGCTGAGAAGTACAACAATTCCAGGCTTGAAGATATTCTACTCAATCAGACAGGATTACTTGAAGAGCAACCATATATCATTTTGAAGAACCGATTTGTACAGAAGTCCACCCCCATTTACATGAAGCCAACTTCGAAATGGGGCAGGTCCCACTTTTTTGCTCCATACAAACAGCTTGGAAATTTGAAAATTGACACGCTCTTTTTTAATATAGCATTTATCTGGTTAATGACGGGTATCTTCTTTATAACTCTCTATTACAATCTGCTGTACAGATTTATTGAATTCCTTGAAAGACAGAGATTTCCGTTCTGGAGAAAGTTCGGAAGGCAACTTCTTGGCTGGTAGGATGTTTATCACTGTTGATTTTTATCCTGATGAGGGGGATAAGACCAAAAAAAAGATTCAGTCAGCATTTTCTGAAAGACGAGGGAGTAGCCCTCAGGGTATCGGAATCTTTGCTAGGAGAAGGTTGTGATTCAGTACTGGAGATTGGTCCGGGAACAGGAATGCTTACCCGGTTTCTTCTTGAAAGGGGCTTCACCGATTTCAGGGTTGTTGAAATAGACAGAGACTCTGTTGAGTATCTTAAAAAGAACTTGCCCAATCTTGTTAATAATATCATTGAAGGTGATTTCCTGAAGCTTGACCTTGATATTTTCCCCGGAACTATAGCAATAGTGGGAAATTTCCCATATGGTATTTCTGCGCCGATACTTTTCAGGGTATTAAAGTATCGTCACAAAGTGAAGGAGTTGACCGGTATGTTTCAGCATGAAGTAGCTCAGAGGATATGTGCCGGACCGGGTTCCAGAACCTACGGAATATTGAGTGTGCTTATACAAGCCTATTATGCTGCAGAGTATCTGTTCACGGTTTCGGAATATGCGTTTTCTCCGCCGCCGAAAGTAAAATCAGGAGTGATACGTCTGAGAAGAAACAACATTAAAAAGCTTGATTGTGACGAAGAATTGTTTTTCAGAGTTGTAAAAGTGGCTTTTAACCAGAGAAGGAAAATTCTGAGAAATTCCATCAGGGCATCTTTCAGGCTTTTGTCAGAAGATAACCCGGTACTTTTGTTGCGTCCCGAGCAGCTAACGGTGCAGCAGTTTGTTGATTTAACGAGCTGGATTGCGGAGAATGCACTTTTAGAATGAGTAACCTATTGCCTCCACAGGGTTCATCCGGGCAGCTGTATATGCAGGAGCATACCCTGCAACCACACCTATTGTGCCCGATATAAATATTGCGAGCAGGATATTTTTGACAGTCAGGAACATATTAAGCTCATACAGGTAATTTATGCTGAGAGTCCCAATGAAAACAAACAGGATTCCTAGAAGGCCTCCCAGAACAGATAAGATTACTGATTCAGTAAGGAACTGAAGGAGTATAAAGGATCTTTTTGCCCCGAGGGCTTTCTGTATTCCTATAATATTTGTTCTTTCTTTAACTGATACGAACATGATGTTTGCTACACCGAATCCGCCCACCAGGATGGCAAAGCCGCCTATAAACCATCCGCCTGCATTTATACCTGCAAAAACCGCTTTAAATCCTTCAGTTAGAAGACTTGCCCTGTTTACCGAAAAATTGTTTATTTCCCCCGGCCTGAGTCTTCGGGCAGCTCTCAAAATCATTACTGCTTCATCAGAGAGCTCCTCGATTGCAACACCCGGGCGTGCCTTAATCATAAGCTGTGTTTCAGCATTCCTGCGACGAAGATTAATAAATGTTTTTCCAAAATTCAGAGGTACAATTGTTATCTCATCCATCCCGCTGTCACTTATTCCACCCTTCCCTTCTTTCTTAATGACACCTATAACAGTTGCCCTGTGCTGTCCGATAGTAATCTCTTTGCCCACAGGGTTGCTCTTTTCAAAAAGGCGCTCGGCAACCTCTGCACCTATTATTGCGACATTCTTCCCTGATGAGGCTTCGTATAAAGAAAAATACCTGCCTTTCTCGATTTCAAAACTTCTGATATCCTTGATGTCATAAGTGGCTGCACCCACCAGCGCCTCACTTATTGAGTTCTTGTTGTATTTAATCGTTGCAGGCTGAAAAACCACAAAACTTGCCGACTGACTTTTTGTTGATTTTCTTGTAATAGCCTCAAAATCTTCAACCGATACTGCAGGCCATCGAATAATGTCCCACCAGTTGAGATTTGGATCGAATGACCATGGAAATTTTTGAACATATATTACATTATCACCTAATGTTGAGATACTGTCTCTTATCGATTTTTCCATCCAGTCAAGAACCGTAAAAACAGAAATTATACAGAATATTCCAATTGTAATGCCAAAAAGAGAGAGGAAAGTTCTGAGTTTGTTCACATAAATAGAACTGAAAGCGAAAGATATGCCTTCGTATATCAGTTGAAGCAAGGTTCCTGCAGCAGTTTTTTTGTGTTTTTCCTGCATAAGTTTCTGGAAAGACCCAAAGATAATAAATTCATGGTTTTCTATTTCTAATCCTGCGGAAATATCCAGAATTCAGTCATATATTTCTTTAAAAAGATGGCTTATAGTTGGTTTATGCTCTCAAATGTTTGCCATTTCAGGATGAGAAAGACAGAATATCTAAATTATTGAGATATTATTGAGTATATTGAAAATTTATCTATTTTTATCGCTCTTAGGGGACAAGATCTTCAAAACATAAATTTCAGATAATGAACGACAAAAAAATAAAAAGCGCACTGGTTTCAGTTTATTACAAGGAGGGTCTGGATGAGATTGTGAAAATTCTTAATGAACTGGGAGTCAGGATTATTTCAACCGGTGGCACCTACAGTTACATAAAGGGTCTGGGTATTGAGGCCGAAACCGTTGAAAGTTTGACAACATATCCTTCAATTCTTGGTGGCAGGGTTAAGACACTTCATCCTTTAGTTTTCGGAGGTATTCTTGCTCGAAGAGACAATGCCGAAGATGCCGGTCAGATGAAGAGTTACAATATTCCGGAAATAGACCTTGTTATTGTTGACCTTTATCCTTTTGAGGAAACAGTAGCCAGGTCAACCGTGGAAGAGGAGATAATTGAAAAGATTGATATTGGAGGAGTTTCGCTTTTGAGAGCGGCAGCCAAGAATTTCAATGACGTTCTTGTGGTTTCTTCAAGGTCGCAGTACGGAAGGCTGGCCAGTCTTCTGAAAGAAAAAGGTGGTAATACCAGCATCGAGGAACGAAAATTTTTTGCTGCTGAGGCATTCAAGGTGACTTCAGGGTATGATACTGCAATTTTCAGATATTTCAACAGGGAAGCTAATCTAACTGCTTTCAGGGAAAGTTTTGATTCATTCATGCCCCTCCGGTATGGGGAGAATCCTCATCAGAAGGGAGTCTTTTTCGGTGATTTTGAAATGATGTTC
This sequence comes from Bacteroidales bacterium, assembly GCA_049654745.1. GTDB lineage: Bacteria > Bacteroidota > Bacteroidia > Bacteroidales > VadinHA17 > LD21. Next base: position 15,029 of record JBASIK010000233.1, on the reverse strand, counting down.
GATAAGATTCATGGGAAAGAAATTTCATTTAACAATTTACTCGATGTTGATTCGGCCATTGGATTGATTGATGAGTTTGCCGAAACGACATTTGCGATTATCAAACATAACAACGCCTGCGGGGTAGCCACAAGAGATAACCTGCTTGATGCGTGGAAGGATGCTCTGGCGTGCGATCCTGTATCAGCTTTCGGGGGAATTATTGTAACTAATCGTTTAGTTGATGAAGTCACAGCCACGGAGATTGACAATCTGTTTTTTGAAATAATAATTGCTCCGGGATATTCTGACAATGCGCTGGAGATTTTAAAGCGTAAAAAGAACAGGATTATTCTTCTTAGAAAGAGTTCTGATGTTTCCCCGTTTGTTTACAGAAGTGTTCTTAATGGAGTTCTGTGGCAGGAAAGGGATATGCACACAGAAGATATTACTGATATGAAACCTGTTACCGGGAGAGTTCCTGATAGCAGGGAATATGAGGATCTTGTTTTTGCAAACAAGATTGTGAAGCATACAAAATCGAACGCTATAGTACTGGCTCGTAACAAGCAGCTATGTGCCAGTGGTACAGGTCAGACTTCGAGGGTTGATGCCCTCAGGCAGGCAGTGGAAAAAGCAGGAATGTTTGGTTTTGATCTGAAAGGTGCTGTGATGGCTTCTGATGCTTTCTTTCCTTTCCCCGACTCTGTTGAAATTGCTCACAAGGCAGGTATAACGGCTGTTGTTCAGCCTGGTGGGTCGGTGCGGGATCAGGAATCGATAGATTTTTGCAATAAACATGGAATGGCAATGGTTTTTACAGGTGTAAGGCATTTTAAACATTGATAATAAGGAGTTATGGGACTATTTTCATTTTTGACACAGGAGATAGCTATAGACCTCGGGACGGCTAATACTGTAATTATTCACAACGACAAGGTGGTTGTTGATGAACCGTCGATTGTGGCAATTGACCGGAATACCGGAAAACTGATAGCTATTGGTGAACAGGCAAGGCAGATGCATGGAAAGACACATGAAAACATTGTTACAATAAGACCTCTGAGGGATGGTGTCATCGCCGATTTCAATGCTGCCGAGCTGATGATAAGGGGTATGATTAAAATGATCAACAAAGGTTCAAAACTTTTTACACCGTCGTTAAGAATGGTGGTGGGCATTCCTTCGGGCAGTACAGAGGTTGAAATAAGAGCTATGCGCGATTCATCCGAGCATGCAGGGGGCAGGGATGTATATCTTATTCATGAACCAATGGCAGCAGCCATAGGTATAGGCCTCGATGTTGAAGCTCCGGAAGGCTCAATGGTAGTGGACATAGGAGGTGGTACTACCGAAATAGCCGTAATAGCCCTTGGAGGTATCGTCTGCAGTAAGTCGATCCGGATTGCAGGCGATAGCTTTACTTCCGACATACAGGCATATATGAGGCATCAACATAACATTAAGGTAGGGGAGAAGACAGCAGAAGATATCAAAATAGCAGTTGGTGCTGCATTGCCCGATATTGATAATCCACCTCCAGATTTCATAGTGAGAGGTCCCAATATCATGACCAGTTTGCCGATTGAAGTGCCGGTCTCATACCAGGAGATAGCTTATTGCCTCGACAAATCACTGTCAAAAGTTGAGGCTGCAGTACTGAATGTGCTGGAACAGACACCCCCTGAACTTTATGCAGATATCGTTAATAAAGGTATTTTTCTGACCGGAGGTAGCTCTCTGCTCAGAGGCCTTGATAAGAGGCTTACCGACAAGATAAACATTAATTTTCATGTGGTAGAGGATCCACTGCGGGCGGTGGCAAGAGGTACGGCAGTAGCACTTAAAAACATTGATAAATTCCAGTTCCTGATGAGATAAGATGAAAAGATAAATGAGAAATCTGCTACTCTTTATTGTAAAGTATAACAGAATAATTCTGTTTATCCTACTTGAAATGATAGCAGTTTATCTCATCAGTGATTCATATAGATACCATAATTCTCAGTTAATCAAAGGTGTACGAAAACTAACCCTCGCATGGGAAGGGGTAATTACCGACACAAAAAACTATCTTAGAATCAAAAAGATAAATGACGACCTGCAGGCTGAAAACACTGCACTGTGGAATCTGATAGAAAAAAACATAATAAAAACCGACTCATCCTTTTTACTGATAAATGATACTGCTTCAGGAGCCCAATATGAAGTACTTTCTGCAAGTGTGGTCAATAATTCTGTCAACAGAATAAAAAATTATTTTACTATTGACAGGGGTAAGAATGATGGCGTTGATGTGAATATGGGTGTTATAAGTCCATGGGGTGTGGCAGGTATTACGGTCGCATCGTCAGACAATTATTCCATAGTGATGCCGGTGATAAATACGGATTTCAGACTCAGCAGCAAAATAAAGTCGAACGACTATTTCGGCTCGCTTATATGGGATGGAAAAGACAACAGGTATGCCGTTTTAAATGATATACCACAGCATGTTGCATTAAATGAAGGTGATACTATTGTAACCACAGGTTACTCGGCAATATTCCCATCAGGAATTATGGTTGGGACGATAAGTGATTTCAAGAAATCGGGCAGCGACTTTTATTCAATAAAAGTTCGTCTTGCCACTGATTTCAGAAAACTCACCTATGTAAAGGTAATAAGAAATAAAAGGCAGGAGGAACAGTTAAATCTTGAAAAGGGGTTTCAATGATTAATCAGTTTTTAAGATATACTATTATATATGCAGTTTTGCTGTTGTTGCAGGTTCTTGTATTAAACAACATACAGTTTAGCGGCTATGTAAATCCATATATTTATATTCTTATTGTTTTATTGTTGCCTTTTGAAATATCTGGATGGTTGCTGCTGATTATTTCTTTTCTTGCAGGATTTTTTATAGATATTTTTATGGGCACAGCCGGCATGCATGCGGGGGCTACCGTTGCCGCAGGTTTTGCCAGGCCCTATATTCTGAGGGCTATTTCGCCCCGTGACGGATATGTGGCGGATAGAGAACTTTCTATGGTAGCTTACGGATTTAACTGGTTTTTATTTTATGCCCTTTTAGTTGTTGCTGTTCACCATCTGGTTCTTTTTTACCTCGAAATATTCAGTTTTGAAGGTTTTTTCAGGACATTATTAAAAGTAATTTTCAGCACTGTTTTTACAGTTATATTTATCATTTTTGCAGAGTATATAAGGAAAGGCCGATAGAGGTTTGTAATGAAGGATGTTTATGTCAACAGAAGAATAATAGTTGCAGCTCTGATTATTATCCCGGCTGTTATACTTCTTGCAAGGCTCTTTCAGATTCAGGTGGTTGAAACTTCTTACCGAATATCAGCCGAAAACAATGTTTTACGTTATGTTACTCAATATCCTGCACGCGGACTGATATACGACCGCAACAGAAAACTGCTGGTATTTAACCAGCCGGCATATGATCTGATGGTAATTCCCGGACAGGTTTCAAAGATTGACACTGGTGAATTCTGCAAATCACTCGGTATCACCAGGGAGTATTTCATAGAAAGGATGAAGGCAGCAGCGAGTTATTCAAAAAGGGTTCCTTCTATATTTATGAAGCAGATTTCTTCCGAAACATATGCCGGCTTTCAGGAAAAATTGTTCATGTTCCCCGGTTTCTATGTTCAGACAAGGACACTCAGAAAATATTCAAAACCTATTGCTGCACATGTATTGGGTTATGTGAGTGAGGTTGACGAAAATGTTATAAAGAATAATCCTTATTACAAGCCGGGTGATTACATTGGGAAAACGGGCATTGAAGAAGCATACGAAGCTGAATTGAGGGGAAAGAAAGGGGTAAAGATATTTTTGGTGGATGTTTACGGCAGGGTTAAAGGTTCATATGAGGAGGGGAGGCTCGATACTGCAGCAGTTCAGGGAAAGGATATTGTATGTACCATTGATTCAGATCTTCAGGAATATGCTGAAACTCTGATGAAAAACAAATCGGGGAGTATTGTTGCCATTGAGCCAACAACAGGGGAGATTCTGGTCCTGGTTTCTTCTCCCACTTATGATCCTTCACTGCTTGTTGGCAGGGTCAGATCAGAAAACTTTGCAAAGCTGCAGGCTGATACAACCATGCCGATATTCAACAGGGCAATTATGGCCTCATATCCTCCGGGATCAACATTTAAAACAGTCAATGGACTTATCGCCCTTCAGGAGAAAGTCATTTCTCCTTCGACAATTTTCGGATGCAATCCGGGTTATCTTTTTGTAGGATGTCATATACACGAATCACCGCTTGACCTAATAGGGGCAATAAAGAACTCGTGCAATGCTTATTTTTGCCAGGCATTTAGAAGAATTCTCGAAAATCCTGCCTATAAATCGGTTAGTGATGCATATGAGCAATGGAGAAATTATTTATTGCAGTTTGGAATAGGCAGAAGTCTGGGCTCTGACCTTGTAAATGAAAAATCGGGAATTCTTCCTACGGTATCGTTTTATGATTCACGTTATGGTAAAGGCCGCTGGAAAGCACTTACTGTCATTTCTCTGGCGATTGGACAGGGAGAGATAGGTGTTTCTCCTCTACAGATGGCTAACATGACAGCAGCGATAGCAAACAGGGGATTCTATTACAGCCCTCATATTGTTAAAGCAATTGGTGATTCCTTGAATGTCACCAGAGGGCTGACAGAAAAACATACAATTGAAATTGATACATCGAATTTTGAATGGATAATAAAAGGAATGGAAGAGGCGGTTAACGGAGGCCCGGGTGCAACTGCAAGAATTGCTGCAATAAATGGTATAACAGTTTGCGGAAAAACCGGGACAGCACAGAATCCTCATGGGAAAGACCATTCCATATTTATTGCATTTGCTCCTAAAGAAAAACCACAGATTGCCATAGCAGTTTATATCGAAAATGCAGGTTTCGGTTCTACCTATGCTGCTCCTGTTGCAGGACTTTTAATCGAAAAATACCTTAAAGGGACGATCACTAACAAGTCGCTCGAAGATTATATTCTCAACCTAAATCTGATGAATGGATGGAGAGAAGAGTGAATATATGGAGGGCTGTTGACAAGATTATCATTGTTATATTTTTGCTTCTTGTAATACTGGGCTGGCTCAATATATATGCCGCGGTCTATAATGAAGAACACACCAAGATATTCGACTTTTCCCAGCGTTATGGAAAGCAGATGATATGGATTATTACAACACTGATACTTGCTGTTGCACTTCTTTATGTCGACAACCGTTTTTATTTCTTTTTTGCTTACTTAATTTATGGATTCTTCGTTTTGCTTCTTTTTGCAGTACTGATTTTTGGGAAAGAAGTATATAGCACGAGAGCGTGGTTTGAAATAGGACCTGTGAGTATTCAGCCCTCGGAATTTGCAAAAGCAGGTACGGCGCTTGCTATTGCCCGGTACCTGAATTCAAAAGGACAGGAACTTACACGGCTAAGTGTACTGCTGCCTGCAACAGGTATCATTCTTCTCCCTGCATTGCTGATAGCCATGCAGCCCGATATGGGGACAACTGTTGTTTATCTGAGTTTCTTTATTGTCCTCTTCAGGGAAGGCCTGAGCCCTTACGTGTTTGTAACAGGCATTCTCATGATTGTTCTATTCTTCTTCGCCCTGTTGTTTAACCAGTTGTATGTTGTTTCAGGTCTGATCGCTGCGGGTTTTCTTCTTTCTTTTACCGTGGCAAGGAGCTTCAAAACAGTTCTTAAAGGGATGTTTATTTTCCTGCTCATCGGAGGTATTATTTATTCAGTAAATTATTTTCTGTTAAAATCATTAAATATCAATGTTATACTGATACTTAGCCTCATATTGTCAGGGATTGCCTTTTTATGGCACATATACAGGTACAAGGCAAAAGGAGTACTTATTATATACCTGTTTGTACTTGGCAGTGTATTGTACGTGAATATTGTTGATTATCTGTATCATAATGCATTAAGGCCACATCAGAAGGAGAGGATTGAAATACTTTTACGCATAAAATCAGACCCACGCGGATCGGGTTACAATATAAATCAGTCGGTCATTTCAATTGGATCTGGAGGTTTCCTGGGGAAAGGCTTTTTAAGGGGAACCCAGACAAAATTCAGATTCGTTCCGGCGCAGAGTACAGATTTTATTTTCTGCACAGTGGGTGAGGAGTGGGGTTTTGTTGGTTCCGCAGTGGTAATTGGCCTTTATGTTTTGCTATTGCTGCGTTTGCTGTTTCTTGCAGAGCGGCAGCGCTCAGCTTTCTCCCGTATTTTCGGATATGGGGTAATATCAGTACTGCTGGTACATTTCTTTGTAAATATAGGAATGGCTACCGGTATTTTGCCAGTCATTGGCATTCCTCTTCCTTTTTTTAGTTATGGTGGCAGCTCTCTCTGGGGTTTTACCCTGCTTCTGTTTATCTTCCTCAGGCTCGATGTCGCAAGGCACGAATATCTAATTTGAAAAGAAAGATGTACCCTTCAGAAAGGGATGCTGATATCGTGAGATAACGGAATTCCAAAATCTTTCTCCACATAATCAATCAGCTGTGGAAAAAATTCCATAAAGTCATCCTGAAGTGAGAAATAATTTTTCTTAAGTGTTTTAATTGCCCACCGTGTTTCGTTAGGGAGGGATGATCTTTTGCTCAGAGCGTTTAGTACGCGCTTGATCCCTTTGACGGTCTGGTATGATTCAATCCAGTTGTTTATAATAAAAAACGGCATCATCTGCCTTACATTATCAGGCAATATCTCATAATGATTAACAAGTGCACGGTAAAAGTTGTAAGTAACACTTTCAAGAGGTTTTCTCGAAAAGAAATCCCATTCTTTTGTCAGAAAATGATCATATAAAATGTCAACAATAACACCAGCATATTTGTAATACTTTCTCGAAAAAAAGAGTTTGCTTCGGTGAACAACAGGATGCCTGTCGGTGAATGCGTCAATGTGCCTGTGAAGGATGATCCCTTTACGTACAAGCTCAGGATATTTAAGATAATCTCTCCCTTTTACATAGTCGCCTATGTAATTCCCGATGATTATCTTGTCTGAATCACCCGACAGATATATGTGAGCCAGTACGTTCATTATTCACTTTCAATACTACAAAGAATTTGTCATAAAGTTATTCAACCTTATAAATTTTTTAGGTTATTAAAAGTGATAACGTATTATTAATTCAGAAGATTACGGGATAGTGAATAATATTTTTAATGGGAGACATAAAATAAATTTTGTAAATTGATTTTAATCAGTGATTTTTTGAAAAAGTTAGAGTAATCTTGAAGTAAATAGTAAATTTGGTGCATTCAAATTTTTTTTAAGAAAAAATTATATGGCTGTAAAAAATGTCATCATTTTAGGAGCTGCAGGAAGAGATTTTCACAATTTCAATGTTTATTTCAGAGATAATGAATATTACAGGGTTGTTGCTTTCACAGCGGCACAGATTCCGGATATTGAGGGGAGGAAATATCCTGCCGGTCTTGCAGGCAGGTTATATCCCGAAGGCATTCCTGTTTATCCTGAAGAAGAACTACCCCGGCTGATAAGGGAGACAAAAACCGATATTTGTGTTTTTTCGTACAGTGATGTGCCCTATCAGAAAGTGATGTCTCTGAGTGCAATTGTAAATGCTGCAGGTGCAAGCTTTATGCTGCTGGGTCCGGCTGAAACAATGATAAGGAGCAATAAACCTGTTATAGCTGTAGGGGCTGTAAGGACAGGATGTGGAAAGAGCCAGACCTCAAGGAGGGTGATCGAGATTCTTATGTCGAAGGGACTTAAGGTTGTAGCTGTACGCCATCCCATGCCTTACGGCGACCTTGAATCACAAAAAGTTCAGAGGTTTGCTGAAATAAAAGATCTCGAGAAATATAATTGCACCGTAGAGGAGATGGAGGAATACGAGCCGCATATTGTAAGGGGTAATGTAATTTATGCCGGAGTTGATTATGAGGCAATTTTAAAGGAAGCCGAGAACGACCCTCAGGGATGTGATGTTATTGTGTGGGATGGAGGGAATAACGACTTTCCGTTTTTTGAACCCGATTTGATGATAACTGTTACAGATCCTCACAGGGCAGGGCATGAACTGAGATATTATCCAGGGGAAGTAAATTTAAGAATTGCCGATGTGGTGATAATAAACAAGATAGACACTGCTTCACCCGATGCAGTGCAGATTGTAAGGGAAAACATAAGCAAGGTTAATCCCGGTGCCGTTGTAATTGATGCAGCCTCACCTGTGAAGACTGAGAATCCTTCTGTCATAAGAGGCAGGAGGGTTCTTGTCGTGGAGGATGGTCCGACACTTACACATGGTGAGATGAAGATAGGTGCAGGTGTTATTGCCGCCAGAAGATATGGAGCCTCCCAGCTTGTTGACCCGAGGCCTTTCATAGTAGGCAAGCTTGTTGAGACATTCAGGACCTATCCTGAAATAGGAACTGTTCTGCCGGCTATGGGTTACGGAAGACAACAACTGCGCGACCTGGAGAGGACTATCAATAACACTGACTGCGACAGCGTGATAATTGCAACGCCTATCGACCTGAACAGGATTATTAACATTCAGAAGCCCACCACAAGGGTCTATTACGACCTGCAGGAGATCGGTTATCCCGATCTCACACAGGTACTTGATGAATTTTTGGAGCGGAAGAAAATTATCTCCTGACGCGGGCGTTCCCTTTCCAGATGCTCCATATCTGTTCTTCGTCGGCTGGCTGGCAGTAGTCGGTCATGAAGGTTGTCGCCATAGCGCCTGCCGCCCATCCGAACTGAATCCATTTCTCGGGTTCCCAGCCTTTAAGGATGCCGTAGAGTAATCCGCCTACAAAGCCGTCGCCACCGCCAATGCGGTCGAGCACAAAAATCTCACGCGGCTCTATAACATGCCACGTTTCACCTTCAAGCATAATAGCTCCCCACAGGTGCCTGTTGGCATTTATCACCTCCCTGAGGGTGGTGGCAAACACTTTCGTATCAGGATAGGTTTTCCGTACCCGTGAAATCATTTCCTTAAAACTCTCTATTTTTGATGCGATATCTTTGCCGCCTACTTCCGGACCTTCAATGCCCAGACTGAGCTGAAAATCTTCTTCATTACCAACAAGAATGTCGGATAGGGAAGCTATCTCGCTGAAAGCAGCAGAAAGTTCCTTTTCGCGGTTTTTCCAGAATGAAGCCCTATAATTCAGGTCGAATGATACCAGCGTGCCATGTTTTTTTGCCTTGCGTGCAAGTTCAAGGCAGAAGTTACTTGTATCTGGAGAGAGGGCTGCTATAAGCCCCGACATATGTAGTATCTGAACGCCTTCTTTCACAAAGAGTCTTTCGAGGTCAAAATCTTTCACGTTAAGTGTTCTGCCCACTTCACCGGCACGGTCGTTGTGGACTCTTGGGCCTCGTGGTCCATAACCCGTATCAGCTATGTTGAACTGATGGCGGTATCCCCACGGGCCTCCCTGCTCAACTTCGACACCTTCCCAAACAATATGCCTGCTGGCAAGGTTGTCCTTAATGAACCTTGCAATGGGGCTATCCTTAACAAATGTGGTGAGCACCTTTACCGGTAGCCCCAGGTACGACGATACACTTGCAACATTAGACTCGGCACTCGTTGCCTGCATAATGTATGTATCACTGCAATGCACAGGTTGAAAATTTACGGGCGTAATTCGAACACCCATGCTGGTTGGCACAACCAGCGACCACATGAAGTTCTTTCTAAGTTCCAGACCCATAATTCAAAATTTATATGTTATTGTTTCAGTTTTTCCCTTAGCTTTTTGCCTGCTTCCTCATAGCCTGGTTTATTCAGCAGGGCAAACATGTTTTTCTTATAAGCCTCAACTCCAGGCTGATCGAATGGATTCACATCAAGAATGTATCCGCTTATGGCACATGAGATTTCAAAGAAGTATATCAACTGTCCTAGATAATATGCATCAAGAGAAGGTATGTTGACCGATATCACCGGAACCCCTCCTTCGGTGTGGGCAATAATGGTCCCTATCTCAGCGCTTTTGTTGATTTCACCAAGTTGTTTCCCTGCAAGATAGTTCAGCTGGTCCTGATCGTCTTTTTCCACAGGTATTTTAACCTTTGCAGGTGACGATTTTATGGAAAGCACGGTTTCAAAAAGTATCCTCTGTCCTTCCTGTATGTACTGTCCCAGTGAATGGAGGTCAGTTGTGAAGTCGACTGAGGCCGGGAATATACCTTTGCCCTCTTTCCCTTCACTCTCTCCGAACAATTGTTTCCACCATTCGGCAAAATAGTGCAATTTGGGATGGAAGTTCACCAGAATCTCGAGAGGTTTACCAGCTTGAAGCAGCAGATTTCTAGTAGCCGCGTATATTAGTGCTGGATTTTTCTGAGGATCTTTGTTGTCGCGGGTAATAGCCGCAGCAGCCTTTGCCCCTTCAATAAGTTCACGGATATCTATTCCTGCAACAGCTATTGGCAACAGACCTACTGGAGTAAGCACTGAATAGCGACCTCCAATATCGTCGGGTATTTCAAAAGTTTCGTAACCGTTAAGCTCGGCCAGTGATCTCAGTGCACCTTTTGTTGCATCAGTGATTGCAACAATGCGGTCGGCTGCTACTGATTTGCCGAACTTCCTTTCGATATGGTCTTTGATAAGCCTGAAAGCAATAGCCGGCTCCATTGTGGTTCCCGACTTCGAGATCACTATAACGGAATAATTTCGATGTTCGAGTACTTCAAGAAGATCGGCCATATACTCCTCGCAAACATTATGACCGGCATATATTATTTCGTGGTGTTTATCTTTCTGATGGTGTGGAAAAGAGTGTGAAAGAGCTTCAATCACAGCTCTGGCACCCAGGTATGAGCCTCCTATACCAACAACAACAGTAGTATTTGAAACTGACCGCAGGTGCTTCGCTATCTTTTCTATTCTTGCTGTCTGCGTGCCTGCAATTTCTGGTAGTCTAAGCCAGCCAAGGAAATCGTTGCCCGGTCCGGTTCCCGAAAGAAGAGTTTCAAGGTGCCTAACCGCCAGCTTTGAGTGAGCAGCTACCTCTTCAAGAGAGATAAAGTCTGACACTCCGTTTACGTTAACATTAATATTCTCTTTCATTTTAAATATTTTAAGTTGTTTTAAGCGGCTCCTTGCTGTACAAAGATAAAAAAAGCCACCGGAATTGCTCCGGCAGCTTGCACATAAAAAATTAATTTTCTGCTACTGTTTATCTTTTGCGGACTGTTCCTGCACTTGAAGTTCTGGCATCAATAATTTCAGGCTCTCCAGCATACCTGACATCCCCTGCACTTGATACACGTGCCACCAGCTTGTGAGTTACATAAATGTCGGCATCCCCGGCACTGGATACATCTATATCTGCATCTTTTACTTTGAAATCCCATGCATTAAGATCACCCGCACTGCTGAGGTCAGCATTAAGAGTCTCTGCTTCACCGGTGAGGCTAATATCTCCTGAACTGCTTATCTTAACATTAACATTACGGGCATAAAGCTCAAGCCTGATGTTTCCGGCACTGCTGGATTCAAGAAGAATATCCCCGCATTTTACGGGCGTCTCCCCTATAATATCACCCGCACTGCTTGTTTTGAGCTTCGTCACATCTTTCATGGTTACATAGACTCTCTTTCTTTCGGCACTGTGAATGCTTACATTGTCGAAATAGATTCTGAGATTTCTGTCTTTTACTTCTGTAACGAGGTAATCGTGAAGATTCTCATCGGCTTCAACGATAATTTTTTCCCCGTCACCCTGACTGAGATACACATCGATGCCGGTGCTGACACTTATACCATCGAAGTTGGGAGCAGGCCTTTCTTTTTTTACCACGTTGCCGTTACCCCGTACTGTCCTGTAAAACTGACCATCAACACAGGAAGTCAATATAAGTAACAGTGCGGTAATAATTAAAGATTTAGTGATTTTCATCTGATTCAGATTTTTATTGTTAAATTCTCTATAAAGACGTTATCTTTTTCATTATGATGCGTGTGGGATATAAATTATTTTTTTCAATTGGTCTCTCTCGCACAAATAACCCGTATAATGAAACTCAATAATTAATTCAGAAAAATAAACAATTGAATTATTAAAATTATATTTGTTAAAAGTTAAAACCAATAAAAATATCTTGTTATGGCGATAAAGAAAACAAAAAAGAGTTCGGGATATATACGTCTTATCGGTGATTTTCCGAAAGTAGGCATTCGTCCTGCTATTGATGGGCGAATGATGGGTGTACGGGAAGCTCTTGAGAAGCAGACCATGAACATGGCAAAGAATGCGGCAAAGTTAATTTCATCGAATCTGAGGTATCCGGATGGCTCGCCTGTTGAGTGTGTTATTGCCGACACATGCATTGGTGGTGTAGCAGAGGCAGCAATGTGTGCAGAGAAGTTTCGCAAACAGGGTGTGGGTGTAAGTCTCACTGTGACGCCCTGCTGGTGCTACGGCACGGAAACAATTGACATGGATCCGCTAATACCGAAGGCAATATGGGGGTTTAACGGCACCGAGCGTCCGGGTGCGGTATATCTTGCTGCAGCTCTTGCCGGACATAGCATGAAAGGGCTTCCAGCCTTTGGAATTTATGGCCGGGATGTGCAGGATGCCGGTGATGAGACTATCCCCGAGGATGTTAAGGAAAAGATACTTCGCTTTGTAAAAGCCGGGCTTTCAGTTGCTTACATGAAAGGGAAATCATACCTCTCAATGGGTTCTGTCTCCATGGGCATAGCCGGTTCGATAGTTAGGGAAGATTTCTTTCAGGATTACCTTGGAATGCGGAATGAATATGTTGATATGTCTGAATTTATCCGGAGGATGAATCTGGAGATATACGACAGGGAAGAATTCAGAAGGGCACTTGCATGGACAAAGAAATATTGTAAAGAAGGAAAAGACCTGAACAAAAAGCCCAGAACGCGTGAGCAGAAGGACAAAGACTGGGAAACTGTAGTTAAGATGGCAATTATAGCCCGCGACCTGATGGTAGGGAATCCGAGGTTGAAAGAATTAGGCTTCGGTGAGGAAGCACTCGGTCATAATGCCATTCTCGCAGGTTTTCAGGGTCAGCGTCAATGGACTGATTTCATGCCTAACGGTGATTTTCTTGAAGCGATTCTCTGCTCATCATTCGACTGGAATGGCATAAGACCTCCCTATCTTGTTGCAACTGAGAACGATGCCATGAACGGCGTTCCAATGCTATTCGGTTATCTTCTTACCAATACTGCCCAGATGTTTTCAGACATACGTACTTACTGGAGCCCTGATGCTATAAAACGGGTTACAGGGAAGAAACCGACCGGGTTGGCTGAAAATGGCATAATCCACCTGATAAATTCCGGGGCTTCATCGCTTGATTTCACCGGGCGCCAGACTAAAGGCGGTAAGAGTGTCATCAAACCATTCTGGGAAATAACCGAAAAGGATGTTGAAGCCTGCCTGAAGGCAACCGTATGGCCCCCGGCAAATACCGGATACTTCAGGGGTGGAGGCTTTTCATCACAATTCGATACAAAAGGCGTGATGCCAATCACAATAATGAGAGTAAACCTGATAAAAGGACTTGGACCCGTCTTGCAACTGGCAGAAGGATATACAGTTGAACTTCCTCCAGATATGCATAAGATTCTGACCCAGAGAACCGACCCAACATGGCCGACCACATGGTTTGCACCACGCCTCACAGGCAAAGGTCCGTTTGCCGATGTATATTCAGTAATGGCAAACTGGGGAGCAAATCACTGCGCATCGAGCTATGGACATATCGGAGCAGATGTGCTAACACTTGCCTCAATGCTAAGAATACCTGTGTGCATGCATAATGTGCCTGAGGAAAAAATTTACCGTCCAAGTACCTGGAACGCTTTCGGAATGGAAAAGGAAGGAGCAGACTACAGGGCATGTATGACTTATGGGCCTTTGTATAAGGGTTAATGGGTTTACATATTAACAGTATAATGGCTTAAGGTAGTTCGTTTTTTATTTGCATGCCGTTCTTTAACAATGGGTTAAGAGGTTACTGGTTCGAGGTTCAGGGTAACGGAATTTCTGTTGCTGGCCTAGAGTTGAAATTTTGAAATGGAGATGACAGGAAAGTGATTTAACTGGTGCAAGGCAAAATATTTCAGTTCAATAAGATATTTAATCATGGAGAATTTACAGGAAGGAAATAAGATTGAATTGGGGCAGGATGCTCTGAGCTATCTCAATACTACAAGGAAATGGACCATGTTTTTTGCAATTCTCGGGTTTATCTTTATAGGGTTGATGTTGTTGGGTTGCGTAATTGCCGGTGTGTTGCTTAATTCATTACCTGGCTTAAGTGAATTTGAGAGTGTGGAAGATATGGAAAGTGTCGGTTTAATGGGAGGTGCAGCAAGTATAATGCTTATTGTTTTCATAGTCATTTTTGCCATAATTTATTTTTTCCCGTTTTATTATCTCTTAAGGTTTTCTCAGCACACATCGAGAGCAATTAAGAAGCTGAGCGCGGAGGAATTAACAATAGCTTTAAGAAATCTTAAAGCTTACTGGCTATATATCGGAGTGCTGGTAATAATAGTTTTGTCGGTATATCTGCTAATCTTTATTATTGCAGGCACATCATTTGCATTTCTTTCACGCATTTTCGGATGATCTGAGAGATGAGGAGGATTTTTGCTGTTGGTGAAGCACTTGTTGACATTATTTTCAGTGGCGGGGAACCCCGTGCTGCAAAAGCAGGCGGCGCCATGCTTAATACTTCTGTTTCACTCGGGAGGGCAGGTTTGCCGGTATCATTTATCAGTGAGTTCGGCGCCGATGAACCCGGGAAATTGATTGACAGTTTTCTGAGAGACAATGGTGTCGATACATCTTACGTTTACAGGTTTAGCGAAGGAAACACCGCAGTGGCACTTGCATTTCTTGATGAAAACAACAATGCACATTACACCTTTTATAAAAGTTATCCTTCACAGCGCCTAAATATTGAACTTCCCGTAATAGGGAAAGATGATATCTTTTTGTTTGGGTCAATATATGCT
>JBASIK010000232.1:0-22713 GCA_049654745.1 Bacteroidales bacterium | reverse complement strand
CCTATAATTTACCCGGTAACTGCTGGAAAAGGTAATACGAGTGATGAGTAAACGGATTTCCCGGTGAACTATTTGCACACCAATTTTGTTAACTTTGCTGTTTGACATAAAATGTTATGGGGAATGCCAGACGACTGCCGCCCTGGCTTAAGATGCAGAGAGCCAGCGGGGAAAACTATTCAAGGATTAAAAATCTTACTTTAAGATATAACCTGCACACTATTTGCTCGAGTGGTAACTGTCCCAATATAGGTGAATGCTGGAATGCAGGAACGGCAACATTCATGATTCTTGGCGATATATGTACAAGGGCATGCCGCTTTTGCGCCACAAAAACAGGTAAGCCCCTGCCTCCCGACGAAAAAGAACCAGCCCGCCTTGCCGATGCTGTGAAAAAACTTGCCCTCTCACATTGTGTAATTACTTCAGTCGATCGTGACGACCTGCCCGACGGCGGAGCCTCTTTCTGGGCAAAAACTATCACCGAGGTTAAAAAAGAAAATCCTGGTATTACCATTGAGGCACTTATTCCAGATTTTGACGGTAAGGAGGAAAATATTAAAAAAGTCATTGACGCCCAACCCGATATTCTTTCCCATAACCTTGAAACTGTAAAAAGACTAACACCACTTATACGTACAAAGGCAAAATACGACAGAAGTCTTTCAGTTATCAGATTTATTGCCGGTTCGGGTATTCCGGCAAAATCAGGTTTGATGCTCGGCCTGGGTGAGACAGAAGAAGAGATTCTGGAAACGATGGACGACCTTCTTGAGGCTGGCTGTTCCATTCTGACACTGGGACAATATCTTAAGCCTGCCGATGGATACATGGAACCCGTAGCATATATTTTACCGGAAAAGTTTGCAGAATACCGTAAAATCGGGCTTTCAAAAGGATTCACATTCGTCGAAAGCGGACCCCTTGTACGTTCTTCATGGCATGCTGAAAAACATGTCGGTGCAAGATAAAAATACATATATTTACATATCCCTGAAAAAAGTTTTCCATTGAGCTATAGTGTTAAATATGAGGATATTGGGCTGAAGGATTTTAAAGAAGTCTGGGATTACCAGACAAAAATTTTCAACCGTATGGTTGAGGAAAAAAAGAGTGCCGTTCAGTCACCTGAAAAAGTTTCTCTGGTTTCACCGGGGACACTCATTTTCGTTGAACATCCTCATGTTTATACTCTTGGGAAGAACGGTTCCGAGAACAATCTGCTGCTCAATTACATACAGCTGCAGGCAAAGAATGCTTCTTTCTACCGCATCGACAGGGGAGGAGATATAACCTATCACGGACCCGGCCAGATAGTCGGATATCCGATTTTCGACATTGAAGCCATCGGCACCAATCTGAAGGGTTATATACACGGTCTTGAGGAAGCAGTGATAAGAACCCTTGCTTTTTTTGGAATAAAGGGCGAACGCCTCGAAGGTGCAACAGGCGTGTGGCTGGATAGCAGCATGAGGGAAAAGTCACGGAAAATATGTGCAATAGGTGTACGCGCCAGCCGTTATATAACAATGCACGGTTTTGCTTTTAACGTAAACACTCAACTTGAATATTTTAATTATATCAATCCATGCGGATTTACCGACCGTGGAGTGACTTCGCTCGAAAAGGAACTGGGCAAAAAACAGGATATGGAAGAAATTAAAAAATATCTCAGGAAGAGCCTTGCAGAAGTTTTTGACCTTCAATTTATTAACTGAAGAAGATATGCTGGAAAAAAGGTGGGTCATCAAGGAAAGAGGCGATTATGCTGTTGTTAAGAGGCTGACAGAAGCTCTTAACGTACCGGAATCTATTGCCAATCTGATGGTACAGCGGGGTATTTACACACCCTATGATGCCCAACTTTTTTTCAAGCCCTCACTGGAAAACCTCCACGATCCTTTCCTTATGAAGGGGATGAATATTGCAGTTGACCGTATCTCGTCGGCAATAAGCAGAAACGAAAAGATACTAGTTTACGGTGATTATGATGTAGACGGTACAACTGCTGTGGCAATGATGTATTCATTCCTGCGGCAGTTTTCCCCTAATGTTCTATATTATGTCCCCGACCGTTACAGGGAAGGATATGGCGTTTCATTTGAAGGTATTGATTTTGCAGTAGATAATAATTGCAAACTTATTATAACCCTCGATTGTGGCATAAAGGCAACAGATAAGGTAAAATATGCCAGAGGAAAGGGCCTCGATGTGATCATTTGCGACCATCATTACCCTGGCAGCGAAATACCATGCGCCGTTGCGGTACTTGATCCTAAACAGGAAGGATGCAGCTATCCCTATAAGGAACTATCGGGTTGCGGAGTGGGCTTTAAACTCATACAGGCATACTCTCGTGTGCATGGCATCCCATTCAGTGAAATTACTCATTTCCTCGACCTTGTTGCAGTTAGCATCGCATCGGATATAGTGCCAATAACAGGTGAAAACAGAATCCTTACATATTACGGGCTTAAACAACTTAATCAGTCACCAAGGGTGGGTCTAAGGGAAATAATAAGAGAATCAGAAATCTCCAGGGAACTGGTTGTGGAAGATGTGGTATTCAGAATCGGGCCGAGGATTAATGCTGCAGGAAGGATGGAAACAGGCGGCAAAGCCGTTAACCTGCTGATCTCTGAAGACCCCAGACTGGCAGCAGACATCAGTAAGGAGATAAGCAGCTACAACGCCGAGCGCCGCAATGTAGACCGGATAATTACAACCGAGGCAATGAGAATGATATCCGACGACCCTCGAAGTATGAATGCCAGAACGACAGTATTGTATAATCCAAACTGGCGTAAAGGCGTTATCGGAATAGTAGCTTCAAGACTTATTGAAATATATTACCGGCCAACTGTGATTCTAACCGAATCGAATGGATTCGCTACTGGTTCTGCACGTTCCGTACAGGGATACGACCTTTATCAGGCAATAGAAGCATGCAGCGACCTTCTCGAGAGTTTCGGCGGACATATGTTTGCGGCAGGACTGACAATGAAAAAGGAAAATATTGAACGCTTCAAGGAAAGATTCGAGGAGTACGTAAGTAAAACAATAACCGAAGAACAGCTGGTCCCAAATATTTATATTGATGCAGAGATAAACTTTGATGAAATAACTGAAGATTTTTATAATGGAATTAATCGTTTCCAGCCTTTCGGGCCTGAAAATATGTCGCCTGTGTTTATGGCAAGAAATGTATGTGATACTGGTTCAGGAAAAATGGTAGGCTCAAACGGTGAACACCTCAAACTTGAACTGTATCAGGCTGGCAATGGCAACAAAGTTCTTCAGGCTATTGCCTTCGGCCAGTCGGACCATATCGAACATATACGCTCAGGAAAGCCGTTCGATATTTGTTTCTCATTGGAAATGAACGAATTCCGTGGCAATAAAAACCTTCAACTTAATATAAAGGATATTAAGTACGAAACCACTCCCTGATTTCTCTGCTCTTACATTTCACAACCTTATCCTGATCTGAAACTTAATTTCATCCGTAAAATCTTCATTGTCAGAATTTATTATTTTTGATGTAATTCCATATTTAAGTCTTAATCCAATTTTTCCGGCAATGTTCCATTCAGCCATCAGATAATTTCTGGTTCCTTTGCCCGATAAAGCAGGTATAGAGAATGAATTTACCAGGTCATTTTCGTATAAATAAATTCTTGTATCCCATCCGCCAGTGCTGAAAATAGAGTGCCTGAACCACAACTTTAACGAGAGACTTTTCAGGTTCAAAATTGCATCCTGGCTGAGACTCAGACCTGGTGCTTCACTGCCTGTGCACATTTTAAGGTCGGCACGTGTTGCAGAAGTAAAATATTCAGTGGGTATATATTTTAACTTCAGGGAAAAGGAATTTGTTTTCATTTCTTTCACTTCAGGCATACCTGTTGTTTCATTGAGGTTAGATTCAGATGAATGGTAATTGTAAATGGCTTCGACATTAAATTTTTCCGGAAGATATTTTATCCTAATCTCACTGCGTATCGCTTGCGAAGGAAAATTTGTCAGGTATTTTACCCACATATGCCTTTTTATTTCGCTTCCTGCGCTTATGAAAAGTCTTTTTGCTGCTTCAAATCTTACACTTCCTGTTAATGCTTCTTCATTACCGGGGGTTGACCCTGAAAAGACCCCTTTGCCATGAAAGCTGCAGAAAGCTGGAGAATAGTATCTGTAGAGGACGGTGAATGCTATTCTATCGCCAGGAACCAGGGTGATTGATTGTATTGCTGCAGGGTGAAGTTCAGGTCCTGTTGATATTTCACCTGAAAGGATAAACCTTTTTATTGATGCGCTGTAATATAACCCTGCAAGAAGGTTTTTTCTCCCCGAAAAATCAAAGAAATCTCTTGGTTCAGATTCGGGTGGCATAAAGGGAAGTGAGAAGGTATTTTCCGTTAACAGAAGTCCTGCTGTAATATTTTTGAAATAACCTGTCATGTTTATTCCCCAGGTAAATTCGGTGAGAAGATCTTTTTTCAGCAGGGTGCTGTAAGTATTATGCAATCCTGCCGTGTAAAGACTTTTAATGTAAGTATTCATAGAGTCTTTGCCGGTTACTATGGTTGCATCAATACTGTTTAGTGAAGCAAAAAGTGTCACTTCTGTGCTTTTCCCTCCCATCACTACTGCTGCTCCCCGGAAGAAATTGTTTTCATCCGTTGAGGTATATGGTCTTATCACACAATATGACGAAACAAAGCCCGGTTCGGCTACCGACATCCCGGCCCTGAACCCCGTATTTATAGTGGTACCAAAGCCGAACCGGGCGGAAAAATCGCCTGCAACCACCTTTTTTATCAGTCCGTTTCCGTTGTAACATATGTAACCTGCAAGAAAGTCTGGCAAAGACGGATTACCGCTGAGAAATTTCTCACCCTCATCTTTTTCGGCGGTAAATCCTGCTGTAAAATGTCCGGTTTCAATTTTGTATTTTGTGAGCACTTTTATCTGAGAACCGACTGTTGTTGTATCACGGGGGCCAGGTTTAAGTGAAAGGTTTGTGAGCATTGTCTGCCTGAGCCACAGACGGCGGGAAAAGCCCCCCTTCGTGTCTCCAAAAGTGATGAATGGAAGCATCATCCTGACAGTTGCGGCATCAAATCCTCTTATATTTGAAATCTCCTGCGGAGATACTATTCTGCCGTTTGTCCTGACATATTCAGTGAGAGCTTTTATCTGATATTCTGAAAGGAAGAAGAGCCTTGCTATCTCTCTGAAGTTACCTGAGTTTATCCTGACAGGCTCACTTTCGAGTTCGTAAAGTTTATCAGTTAGCGTTTCGAGTACAGCTCCACTCTCTTCAACTGAAGAGATCTCCTCGGCAACTCTCGAAATGATTTCTTCATTCACATTTTCCTGAGCCTGGAAAAGAGCAGGGACAAGTAACATAAACGTTAATATGGAATAGATCTTTCTCAATAATATATTTATTTACAATACATTATTCTCAAGGACTTTTACCAAAAACGAAAGATGCCGAAAGACAGGATGTGACACCCAGCCGGGGATGAGTTGAGAATGCGATATCGACTGAAGCAATGCCGGTCAGCCATCCGAAACCGAATGTGAATGAAGGTTCTGCGGTGCTATAGCCGCATCTGAGCATTGCTTTTTTACCGGCGGCATATTCGAAACCGGTTCTGATGCAGGGTTTTCTTCCTGATACCATTTCGGCTTCGAAGCCTGCAAACAGGCCTTCTTTAATTGTTATTCCAGCCCCGGCTCTTATTGCAGAAGGCACCGGAATACTTCTAAGTGAGTTTGGCACAGGATTGAAAATATGGATACCTGCTGTTACTTCCCGCGAAACTTCATATATCAGTCCTGCCTCACATGATACATGCATGTAATCTTTGTATTCTCCCTGCTGGTGTTCAGCAAAGAGGTCGGCCTGCACGCCAGCCGACACTCCCGGTGCCAGCTGAATGCCACTGGCAACCCCTATTGATTCCCTTCGATATTCTGTAAAACCTGTGCGTGAATAAAAAATACCAGCCGCACCGTTACCGGCAGGAATTATTATACATGCTGATTTTCCTGCTATTTCCTTTATACCGTAGCGGCTTTCATAGCTGAAAGAGAACGCTGCTTTGTGATAATATGCCAGAGAGGCCTGGTTGTGAAATGAAGCCCATAGCCCCGGCTTCATGATGCATACATAAGCCATGCCAGCTTCGCCCGCTCCTGCAGTAGGACGGTTAAAACCATTACCCATTACAACTGCAGGAAACAAAAGCAAAACAGATGAAACAGTAATTTTTTGCAGCGAGACCAACTGTTTCGTTTAATTACAGAACCAAGATAGAAAAAAATCAGTTCAGAATGAAATTAACAGAAATTTTTTTATGAAATCAGAAGAATTTAACAATCAAGAGTAATTTCTTCTCTTAATATCCATTCCAAAGGGTAAAAAAACAATCAGATTCTCAGTTTGTTTTATAAGGATACTTAATGTTTTTCAGTTCTTCATTTGCCTGAACTACTTTTTTCTTCAGGCTCTCCTTGAACTTTTTTAGTTCCTCTGCTACTTCAGGATCGCTGGTTGCTATAATCTGTGCAGCCAGTATTCCGGCATTCTGGGCTGCATTGATTCCTACTGTTGCTACTGGCACACCCGATGGCATCTGCAGTATTGAAAGAACTGAATCGAGTCCTTCAAGCGATGCTTTTATTGGAACGCCTATTACTGGAAGGGTTGTCATGGCGGCAATTACACCTGGCAGGTGGGCAGCCATCCCGGCACCAGCAATTATTACCTTTATACCTCTTGATGCCGCATTGCTCGCAAATTTTTCAACCTCTTCCGGTGTACGGTGAGCCGAAAGGGCGTATATCTCAAAAGGAATTTTGAAATCATTCAGTATTCTTGCTGCACCTTCCATCACAGGCATATCAGAGGTGCTTCCCATTATAATGCTTACTTTTGGTTCCATCTTCTTAATTCTAATTTTGTTATTGTCTGAAAGCAAAAGTAATTATTATTTTCTATTTTCGCAGTGGCAAACAGAGAACCTGGCTGATGAAAAAAATCAATATTCTCGGAAAAGAATTCATCGAGCTGATTCCTGCAGGGGAGATTGAAAAAAGAATAGAGGAAATGGCAGAAGATATTAACAGGGATTATCGAGGGAAAGAAGTTATTTTTATTGGAATTCTGAACGGAGCATTTCTGTTTGCCGCGAGCCTTTTCAAGAAAATTACGCTTGATGCTCATATTACTTTTGTTAAACTTGCTTCATACAGGGGAACACGTTCTTCGGGTGAAGTGAAAGAATTGATAGGATGGAATGAAGATATCAGCGGGAAGGATGTTATTGTGCTTGAGGATATTGTGGATACGGGAGTCACTCTTGAAAGGGTTATCGATGAAATAAAAATAAGAAAAGCAGGTTCAGTGAAAGTTGCAACCCTTTTACTCAAGCCTGAAGCCTTCAAAAAGGACGTTCAGGTTGATTACGTAGGCTTCAAAATCCCGAACAAATACGTTGTTGGATACGGACTTGATTATGAGGGTTATGCGCGAAACCTGCCATCTATATACAAAATGGTTGAATAATAAATCTGTTTAAAAAGCTATTAAGAACTATGGTGAACTTTTTAATTTTTGGTCCTCCGGGTTCAGGAAAAGGAACCCAGTCGATAAGGCTTGCCGAAAAATTTAATCTGCTGCATCTTTCAACCGGAGACATGCTCAGGGCTGAGATAGCTGCAGGTACAGAACTCGGGAAACGAATGAGTGCAATTATGGCAAAAGGTGAACTGGTACCGGATGAGGTTGTTATCGAAATGATTGCCTCAAAGATTGATGGTGCAAAAGGTTATGCCGGGTTTCTGTACGACGGATTCCCCAGAACAGTAGCCCAGGCAGTTGCACTGGAAAAGATGCTCAACCAGAGAGGAATGAAAATCGACTGTATGCTGGTGCTGGAGGTTGACAGAGATGAACTTGTCAAAAGGCTTGTCTTAAGGGCTGAACAGTCGGGCAGACCTGATGACAAAGACCCTGCCGTGATTGACAACAGGATTGAAGTTTACAGGGAGAAAACAGAACCGATAATAAGTTATTTCAAGGTAAAAGGTATATATCAGCCGGTTAACGGAGTGGGAGAAATTGAAGATATTTTCCAAAGGCTTTCTGATATAGTGGTAAAATACTTGAATTAGAAGCCCGTATAATATATTTTCCCCTTGCTGGTTTATAAAAGGCAAAAGCTATGGCTGAATCTAATTTTGTTGATTATGTAAAGATTTTTTGCCGTTCCGGCAGGGGAGGTGCAGGTTCAGCACATTTTCGCAGGGAGAAGTTTGTACCCAAAGGCGGGCCCGACGGAGGTGACGGAGGAAGGGGCGGACATATCATCCTCAGGGGCAATGAACAGCTATGGACGCTTCTTCACCTGAAGTATCACCGCCATTTTTTTGCCGGAAACGGTGAACCGGGAGGCAGGCAGCAGAGCACAGGTGCCTCAGGAAAGGATGTGGTGATAGAAGTTCCTCTTGGTACTGTTGTAAAAAACGCCGATACAGGAGAGTTTCTTTTCGAGATTACCAGGCATAACGAGGAAAAGATACTTCTTCACGGCGGAAGGGGAGGACTGGGAAATGTTCATTTCAAATCCCCGACAAACCAGACACCCCGTTATGCTCAACCCGGAGAACCCGGAGCCGAGGCAACCGTAATACTTGAACTTAAAATCCTTGCCGACGTCGGACTTGTGGGATTTCCAAATGCCGGAAAATCCACACTGCTTTCAGTGGTAACTGCTGCAAAACCAAAAATAGCCGATTATCCTTTTACTACTCTGGAACCAAACCTCGGAATAGTTAGCTACAGAGACGGAAGATCTTTCGTGATGGCTGATATACCCGGTATAATAGAAGGAGCCCATGAGGGCAAAGGACTTGGCCTGAGATTCCTGCGACACATAGAAAGAAATTCAGTGCTTCTGTTCATGGTGCCGGTCGATTCAGTAAATATTAAAGCAGAATACGAAATTCTCCTGAATGAACTGCGATGTTATAACCCTGAACTCCTGGATAAAAAAAGGGTTCTGGCAATTACAAAGTCGGATCTTATAGATGAAGAAATCAAAAAGGAGATTAGCAAAAACCTGCCCGGTATCCCATGGGTCTTCATCTCTTCCGTTACAGGTCAGGGCATCGATACATTGAAAGATTTGTTATGGAAAGTACTTAATAATTAGTAATATGCTTGAAGCGCTCGATCGCCAGCTTTTCCTCTATCTCAATTCTCTCAATTCTCCCTTCTGGGACCATGTGATGTTCATAATAAGTGCGAAACTTACATGGGTGCCTCTTTACCTTGCTATCATCTGGGTATTGTGGCGTAAATACAAAAGGAAACTGATTGTAATACTGTTGTTTGTAATTCTCGCAGTAACACTCAGCGACAGGCTTTCGGTAGCAGTTAAGAATACTGTGAAGAGACCCAGGCCATGCCATGAGAAATCCCTGGAGGGTATGGTTCATACTGTGAAGGGTAAATGCGGTGGACAATATGGTTTTGTATCATCCCATGCCTCCAACTCCTTTATGGTAGCTCTCTTCAGCCTACTGCTCATAAGAAAAAGATGGTATACTGTATCAATAATATTATGGGCACTGGTAGTGGGTTACAGCAGAATATACCTTGGAGTTCATTACCCTGGAGATGTGGTTGCAGGCTCGGCACTGGGTGCTCTTGCCGGCTGGTTTACAGTATTTCTGTATAACGTAACTGACGGCAGATTTCTTCAGAAATCCGGATATTTTAGCCAGAATAAAATAAACCAGGCTTAATGTCAGGTGCTGTTTTGGAAACATACGATCCCTTCTTTAATCTTGCAGTTGAGGATTATCTTCTTCATAACAGCAATAAGGAATATTGCCTTATATATATAAATGATCCTTCAGTAGTTGTTGGCAGGCACCAGGTCATTTATTGTGAAACAAACTACTTTACTGCCGAAAAACTCAGCATTCCTGTTATAAGGAGAATCTCCGGTGGTGGTACGGTGTACCACGACAGAGGTAACCTTAATTGCTCGTTTATAATTAATTCAGCAAAAGGAATGCAGGTGGATTTCGTAAGTCGTACACGGCCGGTAATTGAGTTTCTAAACATAAATGGAATACCTGCAGTTCTTAGCGGTAAAAGTGACATTACAGTTAATGGGTTTAAAGTGTCGGGTAATGCTGAACACGTTTTCAGGGAAAGGGTATTACACCATGGAACCTTGCTTTTCGATGCATCACTCGAAACTATGAACAGTTTGCTGAGAGGTGATGCTGTAGGATATTCCACAAAAGCAATTGGCTCTAACAGAATGGATGTCATGAATCTGAAGGGCAGGATAATCAATATTGAAAACACCGAAGAACTTGCCTTTAAATTGTTTGAGTTCATGAAGGAATATTTCCATGGTATTGAAGAATTTGTATTAACAACTGACGAAATCAAGGAGATCAGCAGGCTTGCTGAATCGAAATACAGGAGCTGGGAGTGGAATCAGGGATTTTCACCGGCCTATAGTTTCAGAGGTTATTTTGAAGCTTACGATTTGCCCCATGTGGTTAATATGTTTGTAAAAGATGGTATAATCTGGAAATGCACCATTGAGGGTTCCGACATAATGGCAGCAGTGGCAAAAAGCCTCATAGGCTGCCGCCATATGTTTGATGATATAAGAAACTTGTTCAAAACTCAAGGGGTGATGATTAACGACAGCGAAATTTTAAAATTCTTCTGAGGGGTTGCCTGGAAATTTTTAAGTCATTAAAACTGCTGTATTAAATAAACTTGAGTGCCTTTCAGTGAGCAATATAAAAGAATCCTTTATAAAATGGGGTATTACTCCTATCAGGAGGGGCTTGTTTACAGGCATCTGAGGCAGAAGGGTGGCTGGGATTCCCATCTGGAGAACTGCAGAAGGTTTATCCTCAAGGCAGCAGAATTGCTCAAGCCACAAAGGGTGACAGTACTTGGTAGCGGTTGGCTTCTGGATTTCCCGCTGACAGAATTGTTAGAAAAAAATATTGAAATTTTGCTGATTGATATTGTCCATCCTCCTGAAGTCAGAAAACAACTCGAAGGCATTGACCGGGTCAGGCTTGTTGAGGCTGACCTAACCGGCGGACTAATAGAGGAACTCTGGGAGAAAGCCGGCAGGCTGCCTTTTTACAGAAAGCTCCACTCAATTGACACTTTAAACATTAATGAATTTCGACCCGCAGTTGAGGATCCCGGGATGGTCGTTTCACTGAACATACTCAGCCAGCTCGACGTTTTACCAGTAAGGCTTCTAAGGAAGAAATCGTCAGCCACAGAGGATGAACTTATTAAATTCCGGAGGGAAATACAGCAGAAACATCTCTCTTTTCTGCAGAAACATAAATCAGTATTAATAACAGATGTCAGGGAGATATTCAGTGACAGAAGAGGTCAGTTGACTGAAGAACAGACTGTTGTGGTCCCACTTCCCGGGGCGGAAATAACAGAAAAATGGACATGGAACTTTGACTCCACATACACCGACTATTATGGTAAAAAATCTGTTCTTGAAGTGGTTGCAATGATTTTGTAAGGGAGAAGACGATTTTTAATCCCAGGCCTTAACCTTTTCAACATTATTTAACCTTGTTTGCGTTATGATTTAATTACGTAATAATTAATGTGGTAGCTTGTTGCCGGTTAATATCGTGGTTATAAATATGGTTGATTTGTTAAAAAAATAGTCTGGAACACCCTTATATATCATTTATATTTGCGCAAAAATTTACCGGACATGACAGTCGGATATTCCGAGGAGCATATCAGAACTCTTGAGTGGAAAGAGCATATCAGGCTCAGGCCGGGTATGTATATTGGAAAGCTTGGAGACGGTTCATCTCAGGATGATGGCATTTACGTACTTCTCAAGGAGGTTATGGATAACTCTGTTGATGAATACATGATGGGGTTCGGAAAGGAAATAGATGTGACAATAACCGACAGGGAAGTAAAAGTACGTGATTATGGCCGTGGTATTCCGCTCGGGAAAGTGCTGGATGCCGTTTCAAAAATGAACACCGGAGCAAAATATGACTCGAAAGTTTTCAAGAAATCGGTAGGGCTTAACGGGATAGGGGTAAAGGCTGTTAATGCTCTCTCAAGCAAGTTCATAATCAGGTCCATACGCGAAGGTCAGGTCAAGACTCTTGAGTTCTCACGCGGTAATCTGGTGAAGGATGAACCTCTTCAACCGTGCAGCGAGCCCGATGGGACCGAGGTAATCTTCATTCCCGATCCTGAATTGTTCGGACATTACCACTATATCTCAGAATATGTTGATAACATGCTGAAGACTTATGTTTACCTCAATTCAGGTCTTGTTATCAACTTCAACGGAAACAGATACTGTTCGAAAAACGGGCTGGTCGACCTGCTTAACGATAATATGAACAGGGAAGGTCTCTATCCTGTTATTCATCTCAGGGGAGAAGATATAGAGGTGGCTTTCACCCATGGAATACAGTACGGGGAAGAATACTACAGTTTTGTCAACGGACAGCATACAACACAGGGAGGTACTCACCTTGCAGCTTTCAGAGAGGCTATAGTCAAAACAGTAAGGGAGTTCTACAAAAAGGATTATGATCCTTCCGATATAAGGTCGTCAATTATTGCTGCTATCAGCGTAAAGATCGAAGAACCGGTCTTTGAATCTCAGACCAAGACAAAGCTTGGTTCAAAGGATATGGCACCTGGAGGCCCTTCGGTTCGTAACTTTGTAATGGAGTTTATAAAAAAACATCTTGATGATTATCTGCATAAAAATCCTGAGACTGCCAGAATCCTTCTGAAGAAGATTCAGGATTCGGAGAAGGAGAGGAAAGCTATTGCATCAATTCAGAAGCTTGCCCGAGAAAGAGCAAGAAAGGTTAGTTTGCACAACAAAAAACTGAGAGACTGCAGGGTTCATTATAACTCCAATGAACCCAACAAGCTCGACTCAACCCTGTTTATTACTGAAGGAGATTCGGCAAGCGGCTCGATAACAAAGTCGCGAAATGTCGAAACACAGGCTGTATTCAGCCTCAGGGGTAAGCCACTGAATACTTACGGACTAACTAAGAAAATAGTTTATGAAAACGAGGAATTCAATCTCCTTCAGGCTGCATTAAACATAGAGGATGGCATAGAGAACCTCAGATATAACAACATAATCATTGCAACTGATGCCGACGTCGACGGAATGCATATCCGACTTCTTCTGCTTACATTCTTTATCCAGTTCTTCCCCGAACTGATAAGAAAAGGGCATCTTTATATTCTTCAGACTCCGCTCTTCAGGGTAAGGAACAGCAAGGAAACAAGATATTGCTATACGGAAGAGGAAAAGAGACAGGCAATCAAGGATCTGGGACCAAATCCCGAGATAACAAGATTTAAAGGACTTGGCGAAATATCACCTGATGAATTCAGGCATTTTATAGGCAAAGATATGCGTCTTGAGCCGGTTCGTATGAAAAAGGACGATACCGTGAACGGATTTCTTGAATTTTACATGGGTAAGAATACTCCTGAACGTCAGGATTTCATTATCGAAAATCTGAGAATTGAAGAGGATATTGTTGAAGAAGAATTAATAAGGGAGTAAGTGATGAAAAAGGAAGAGGAAAATCTTGATTATTTTGAATGGGAAGATGAAGGGATGAGTCAGAACCCGGAGCAGGATTCTCATTCTGCATCACTTCATTCGGTTGCCTCCATGTCGGGTATGTTTCGTGACTGGTTTCTTGATTATGCCTCGTATGTCATTCTCGAAAGGGCAGTTCCGCACCTTCTCGACGGACTTAAACCTGTGCAGCGCCGCATACTTTACTCGATGAGGAGGATGGAAGACGGGCGGTACCATAAAGTGGCAAATATCATTGGTCATACCATGCAGTTCCATCCACATGGGGATGTATCAATTGGTGATGCACTTGTTCAGTTAGGCCAGAAAGAACTATTAATCGACACCCAGGGAAACTGGGGTAATATCCTCACAGGCGACGGTGCCGCTGCACCGAGGTATATCGAAGCCCGCCTTTCGAAGTTTGCTCTGGAGGTGCTCTTTAACCCTAAAACTACTGAATGGAAACTTTCATACGACGGCAGAAACAAGGAGCCTGTTACATTACCTGTTAAATTCCCCTTGCTGCTAGCACTGGGAACTGAAGGAATAGCAGTAGGACTTGCTTCAAAAATATTACCCCATAACTTCAATGAACTTATCGACGCTGCAGTCAACTACCTGATGGGTAAGGATTTTGTCATTTATCCCGACTTTCCTACCGGCGGCCTGATAGATGTGTCGAAATATAACGACGGCCAGAGGGGTGGAATGGTAAGAATAAGAGCAAAAATCGAAAAACTCGATAAAAAAACTCTGGTTATAAGAGAAATACCCTATGGCAAAACAACTACTGCATTAATAGACTCGATTATCAAGGCAAGCGAAAACGGAAAGATAAAAATCCGAAGGATAGACGATAACACAGCCGCAAATGTTGAGATTGTTATACATCTTATGCCGGGTGTCTCGCCCGACCAGACAATAGATGCCCTTTACGCACTTACCGACTGTGAATATTCAGTTTCTCCAAACTCGTGTGTCATAATCGACAACAAACCTTCTTTCATGGGAGTGAGCGAGATGCTCCGCCGCTCGGTCGACCATACAGTGGAATTGCTTAAGGCTGAACTCAATATCAGAAAAGAGGAACTACTTGAAGAGTGGCACATGATGACACTCGAAAAGATTTTTATCGAAAAGAAAATATATCGCAACATAGAAAACTGTGAGACATGGGAATCGGTACTGGAGACTATTGAAAAAGGGCTTGCCCCATACAAAATGAATTTGCTTCGTGAAATCACGCAGGAAGATATTATAAAACTCACCGAGATAAAAATTAAAAGGATTTCAAAATACGATTCGGCAAAAGCCGGTGAGCAGATAAAGAAAATTGAAACGGAACTGGATGAGGTTAAGAACCATCTTAAGCATATCATTCCCTTTACAATCAATTATTTCAAACAGATTAAAAAGAAGTACGGTAAAGGCAGGGAAAGAAAGACCGAAATAAGGAACTTCGATACTATTGAAGCTGCAAAAGTGGTGGCTGACAATGCAAAGCTTTATGCCAACTATCGAGAAGGATTTATCGGCACCTCGCTGAAAAAGGATGAATTTGTATGTGAGTGCTCCGATATTGATGATATAATAGTAATAAAGAGAAACGGAACATACCTTGTCACAAAGGTTGCAGAAAAGGTGTTCGTTGGTCCTGACATTATTTATGCGGCAGTTTTTCACAAAAATGACGATAGAACCATATATAACATAATGTACCAGGATGGCAAAGATGGGAAACTCCTGGCTAAAAGATGCGCCATCACCGGTATAACACGCGACAGAGAATACAACCTTACAAAAGGAAAACCTGGTACGAAGATTATTTATCTTAGTGCAAATCCTAATGGGGAAGCTGAGGTTGTCAGAGTATTCCACAAACCCCGCCCGAGGCTTAAAAAGGCCGTTATAGAATATGATTTCAGCAAGCTCGAAATAAAGGGAAAAAACGCTATAGGCAACATTGTAACCAAACTGCCAGTTCAGAAAGTCGTTCTGAAAGAAAAAGGCATTTCAACCCTCGGCGGCAGAAAAATATGGTTCGACGAAACCGTTCTCAGACTTAATACCGACGGCAGGGGAAAACTGCTGGGAGAATTCTCAGGAGACGATAAAATTCTTGTTATTACAAAAAGCGGCTGCTTCAGAACCACAAACTTTGACCTTTCAAACCATTTTGAAGATGACCTGCTTCTGATAGAAAAATTCAGGCCTGAAACTGTGTATTCGGCAATTTACTGGGATGCCGATCTGAAATATTATTACGTAAAACGCTTTATGGTTGAGGAAACTGAAAAGCCCCTCAGTTTTATAGGTGATAACCCCGAATCAAAACTTGTCAGCATTACTGAGGTTGAATATCCACGTTTTGAAGTAATATTCGGAGGAAAGCATAAAGGACGTAAAAACGAAATAGTTGAAGTAGCAAAATTCATCGGCGTAAAAAGTTACAGGGCAAGGGGGAAAAGACTTACCAGCTATGTGGTTGAGAATATCCAGGAGATAGAACCTGTAATAAAGAAAGAAACATTTTTGCCTCAGCCCGATGAAGAAAGAGCTGATGAAAAACAGGCAATTAAGGATATACGTTCCGATCCTGCCCAGATGAAGCTAGAACTCTGACTGATGCCGAACAGAATATATCTCACAGGATTCATGGGTTCAGGCAAAACCACAGCGGGGAAAAAACTTGCTTCTGCAGCAGGGTGGGATTTCATCGACCTCGACCATGAAATAGAAAAAAAAGAGAGGAAATCAATATCTCAGATTTTTGCACTGCACGGGGAAGATTATTTCAGAAATAGTGAAGCAGAAACACTCCGCAACCTTATTACCCTGAAAGATTCAGTTATAGCCACCGGAGGAGGCACTCCATGCTTTCACGGAAATATGGAATATATGCTTGCAACAGGAATAGTTGTTTATCTGAAACTTAAACCCGAGGAAATAAAAAAGAGACTCAGTAACGAAAAGGCTGACAGACCACTTATAAAAGGAATCAGCGAGGAAGAAATGCTGGAGTTTATAAAGAGAAAACTCGGGGAAAGGGAAAAATATTACAATATGGCACATATTATTACCGATGGTTATAATTTCAATGAAGTAATTCTTCTGGAAGAAATCAGGAAGAAAAATCCTGGTTTATTATTATCATAATTATTACGTTATGACAGACTTGAAAAAAAATCCTTTCATCGGCTTACGCGCATTCAAAGAGGATGAGCATAATCTTTTTTTCGGAAGAGAAAGTGAAAGCAGGGATATAATTGATAAACTACTGAAAAACAGATTTGTAGCTGTCATCGGGAATGCAGGCTCAGGAAAAACATCAGTCCTGCAGGCTGATGTTATACCTGCCCTGAAAAAGGGAGACACCACAGCAGGAAACTGGAGAATAATATTAATGACTCCAGGAATTAATCCCATCGGTAACCTTGCCGATTCAATTGCAAGGGAAGTAGCCCCGAACAAAAGTAATTATGAAGCACTCAGGATTAGTATTGCTGATGTGCTTAAATCAAACCAGGACGGGTTAAACAGGATAGTGAATGACCTGATAATTAAAAAAGATGAGCATGTATTAATCGTGGTCGACCAGTTTGAAGAGTTGTTCCGTTATGGTAAAAAAGCACTCGGACACTATACCGGAAACGGAGCAACTGCTTTCGTTAACCTTCTGATGAATGCTGTTGAACAACAGGGCAAAAAAATATTTCTTATAGTTGCAATATCATCAGAATATATTCCTGAATGTACCAGATTTTACCGTTTTACACAGTCAATAATAATAAACAGAAGCAGTGTTATTATTTCAGAAATTCCTACAGAAGGGCTGGCTCCCATAATTGAGAATCCAGTCAAAACTTCCGGCGCTTATATTGATCCTGTGCTAATCCAGAAAATAACTGGGGAAGCTTCCGACAGGGTTATTCCGGTAGTTCTGGTCCAACATGCACTGATGAGAACGTGGGACAACTGGCAAATAAAGGGGAAGCCGCAAGAGCCGCTGACCGTTTCCGACTTTGAAAAAGCTGGCGGACTTGATAAATCTGTTGATATACATGGAGAAGAGATTTTTGCAGAACTGGGTACCAGGGAGAAAACTGTTTGTGAACTGCTTTTCAAAACAATTACTGGAAAAGGTTCAGGTAATGAAAGAATAAGAAAACCTTCCTCGGCAGGACTGATTAAGGCTGTAACGGGTTGTTCCGCGGATGAGCTGAACATTGTAATAGAAGCATTTGCCTGCGATAAAGCAGGATTTATTAAATACACAGGCACATCGCCCGTTAATGATGATTCTATAATAGATGTGACTTACGACTGTCTTCTAAATTCATGGGAAAGGCTCAGGCATTGGATTGATGAAGAAGCGGAATCAGCATCTACATATCTACGCCTGTCGGAAATGGCAGCACTATATCATGAAGGGAAAACAGGACTGTTAAAACCACCGGAACTTTTTGCATATCTTAAATGGCGCGAAAAACAGAAACCATCACTGCAATGGGCTATGCAGTACGACCCTGGCTACGAAAAAGCCATCTCTTATCTGAATAGCAGCGAAAACGAATATATTGAGGAAGAAGAAAAGAAGAAGCAACAGCAGAAGAAAAATTCAATCTGGAGAAGACTGTTTATCTTTTCTCTGGGAACAATACTTGTTGTTCTTGCAGGTATAACTCTTGTTATGAGTTCACGGAATGAGTCTCAGCGAAAGGCCACTGAAGCTGCAGAATTGGAAAAAAGGAAAGCAGATTCAGTAGCATTAACTCTTCTGAATGAGAAATACCGTTCCGATTCTGTTATTTCCCTTGCAAGAGTCAGAGAACAGGAAATAATTGCCCAGAAAGAATATGCCGAACGTCAAAGAATACGTACAGCTATTGCTGCAAGTGAAGCTCTCAAAAAAGTAGAAAGAGCAAGGTCTGTGGCAGATTCTTTATTACGGGAAAGCCTGCTGGCAAAACAAAGTGAGGAAGAGGCAATTGCTCAAAGAAATGAAGCAATCAGGCTCAGAATGGTTTCAACAGGTAAGTCAATGGCTATCAGGTCGTTACAAATACAGGAACAAAAAGATCTTCAGATACTTCTTGCTTACCAGGGATATAAATTCAATAAAAAATTTAAGGGTTTCCCTGATGATCCTGATATATATGCCGGACTATATAACATAGCAAAAAAGTACGGTAACAAATACTACAAAGTTCTCAGCGGACATGGTGGAGCAGTGAAAAGTATTGCTGTAATTCCTGGTAAAAGAGAGTTTTATACAGCAGGGGCAGATGGAAAGGTTCTCAGATGGAACCTTGAAAATACTACTCCTGCTATGCGGGTAATTTATTCAGGCAGTGAATTGATTGAAGTAATATCACTCAGTCCCGGTGCCGACCGTCTGGCACTAGGTCTCGACAACTCGGTTATAAGAGTAATACCTTTGAATGGGAATAAGGAGCCCTCTTTTGATCTGAAAGGACATACCGGAAAGATACAATCTCTTATTTTTTCATATGATGGGCGATACCTTTATTCTGCAGCTCTCGACGGAAGAGTCCTGAAATGGGATCTGGCACTTAAAACATCAGTAGATTTGGAAACAGGGAATGTGCAGATTACTTCTATAGATATTTCATCTGGCGGTAATTATCTTGCAGGTGTTGCCTCCGATGGCAAAGCACTCGTCTGGAACACTGAATCAAGTACAGGGGTCCTGAGATTAGAAAATCCGGGCAAAAGCATAAAGATTATCAGATTTAAACCCGGAGAAAATATAATTGCTGCAGGATATTCCGACGGAACTCTTGAAATGTGGAACATCGAAGAAAAGAAAAAGATACACGAGATTAAAGCGCACGAAGGGGAGATTAACCAGATTCGGTTTAATAGCGTACTTTCGCTGCTGGCAACTGCTTCAAGTGATAAAACATTGAAAATATGGGATTTATCAGACGTTAAAGCACTGCCTTTAACTTTCAGCGACAATAATGGCGTTGTGATGGCAGTTGAATTCAGTAACGATGGCAGCCTGATAATCACAGGGGTTGATGCCTTAGAGAACAATATAATAGTGAGACCATCAACTGCTGACCTGTTGGCTGAGGATATTTGCCAGAAACTTACCCGTAACTTTACTGAAGATGAATGGTATAATTATGTAGGGAAAGATGTCGGATATGAAAAGACCTGTTCGGAAAAGGAATTCAACATCAAGGTTCAACAAATAAGGCAGTAAATTTGTTTTAATTTGTGGGTAAGGTAAAACATTATGAATTTTACCTATTTTTGCCAGTTCATTAAAAGAAAATAAAATGAAAGGAAAAGATAAAAAATTTCTACTGATGATCCTTGATGGATGGGGCGTTGGCGATGGTTCAAAAGCTGATGTGATTAGTAGTGCACCAACTCCCAATCTCGATAATCTCAAAAGCAGATATCCGAATTCGATACTTCATGCATCGGGTGAAAATGTAGGATTACCTGAAGGTCAGATGGGCAACTCAGAAGTAGGGCATCTTAATATCGGAGCCGGAAGAATCATTTACCAGGATCTGGTAAAAATAAATATTGAATGTAAGACAGGAGAAATAAGAAAAAATAAGGTGCTCGTTGATGCCTTTTCGTATGCCAGAGACAATAATAAACAGGTTCACTTTTTTGGTCTTCTCTCTGATGGTGGTGTCCATTCGATGGACAAACACCTGTATTATCTCTGCGACATGACCATGGATTACGGCCTGAAAAATGTTTTCATACATGGCTTTGGCGACGGACGGGACACTGATCCGCGTAGTGGACTTGGTTACATGAGAAACCTGCTTGAACACCTTAAAAAATCGAACGGCAGGGTTGCTTCATTCATAGGACGGTATTATGCAATGGACAGGGACAAAAGATGGGAAAGGATAAAGGAAGCATACGACCTGATAGTTTACGGAAAGGGAAAAAAGACAACCGATATTCTTGCTGCCATACAGAAATCGTATGACAATGACATAACCGACGAGTTTATGAATCCGATTGTGGTGACCGATGAAAACGGGAACCCGGTCGGAACACTTAAAGAAGGAGATGTGGTTATTTTCTTCAACTTTCGCAACGACCGTGCCCGGGAACTTACAATAGTGCTCACCCAGAAAGATATGCCCGAACATGGTATGCATACCATACCTTTATATTATTGTACAATGACACCTTATGATGCAACCTTTAAGGGGCTTCATGTTATTTATCCAAAAGAGAATGCTGATAATACAATTGGAGAAGTGCTTGGAAGGACAGGGAAAAAACAGCTCAGAATAGCTGAAACTGAAAAATATGCTCATGTAACATTCTTTTTCTCCGGAGGCAGGGAAGAAGTATTTCCGGGTGAAGACAGAATTCTGATACCTTCTCCAAAAGTTCCCACTTATGACCTTAAACCGGAAATGAGCGCTTACGAAGTAAAAGATGCGGTTATTGCTGAAATAAATAAAGGTATCTATGATTTTATATGCCTCAATTTTGCCAATGGCGATATGGTTGGCCATACAGGTGTTTATGATGCAATTTGGAAAGCAGTTGTTGCAGTCGACGATTGTGTGGGCCAGGTTGTGGATGCTGCACGAAAAAAGGGATACGATGTAATGATTATTTCCGATCATGGTAACGCCGATAAGGCAATCAACGAAGACGGCACTCCCAATACAGCACACTCACTTAACCCGGTTCCGATAATACTTGTAAGTGATGATTATAATAAGGTAAAGGAAGGTATTCTTGCCGATGTTGCTCCAACAATCCTTACTATTATGGGTATACCCATTCCACAGGATATGACAGGTAAAATACTCATTAATTAGCTGGTTTAAGTTACCCGGGTGCTTCGTATAGGTGATTATATATTCAGTCTTGACCTGCTGCAGAAGAAGTTTGCATGTGACCTGCATGCCTGCCTTGGTAATTGCTGCAGGTATGGCGATGCGGGTGCTCCGCTAGAGGAAAATGAAGTAGAAATCCTTGAACAGATTATCGACAGGGTAGATCCTTATCTGAGAGAAGAAGGAAGAATTGCAATATCGAAACAGGGCACAAGTGTGATGGATATAGAGGGAGAGATGGTGACGCCTCTTATCAATGAGCAGGAGTGTGCTTATACTATTCTGGAAGGAAATATTCTGAAATGTGCAATTGAAAAAGCCTGGAGTGAAGGCAAAACAGACTTTCGCAAACCGTTGTCGTGCCATCTTTTTCCGGTGAGAATTAAAAAATACGAAAGTTTTACAGCTGTAAATGTAGAGGAATGGCCTGTATGTTTTCCTGGAAGGGAAAAAGGCAGGAAAGAGGGCATATATGTATATGAATTTCTTGAAGATGCACTCAAGCGTGCATTTGGTGAAGATATTTACCGGCAGATTTGTTTTGCTGCAGAGTCGATAAAAAACCGGGGTATTATTTAATAAATTTTGGATGGATAAATACCTATCCTGACTGATAATTTTATTTTGGCAACGTAATTTTTTTTCAAAAATTTTGCATTTAAATCAAACAGTATTTATATTTGGCGCATTATTGCTAAAACCTTAAACTAAATCAGTATGAAGAAACTATCGCTGTTGATTGGTTTGCTCGCAATAAGTGTCTTAACACTTTTCCCGCAGCAAACACGGGTGATAACGGGTACTGTTACCTCAGCTGTTGAGGGAGAGGGACCACTTGCCGGAGTTACAGTTCTGGTGAAAGGTACAACAATTGGTACCGCAACCGATGTAAACGGCAAGTACACCTTAAATGTACCTGTAGATGCCAAAACTCTTGTGTTCAGTTTTATCGGAATGAAAACACTTGAAGTTGAAATTGCAGGTCGTTCTGTGGTGGACGTTGTAATGGAATCTGAAACAGTGGGACTTAGCGAAGTAGTTGTCACAGCCCTAGGTATTTCACGTGAGAAGAAATCTCTTGGTTATTCTGTTCAGGAAGTAGCTGGAGATAATATTAGTAAGACTAAAGAAGCTAACTTCCTGAACTCTCTGTCAGGAAAAGTTGCTGGGGTTCAGAT
>JBASIK010000231.1:0-17814 GCA_049654745.1 Bacteroidales bacterium | reverse complement strand
GGTATCCCTGCAGTTAACCGTCTTGCCAGAGCGCGAAATTTATTTGACCAACCCGGAGAACGCTCATCCCATTCACACCCGGTTCCACGTCTTGGTGGTGCTATGATATTTGCAGGTGTAATACTTGGCTCAATCCTGTTCACAGACCTTGTTACAGCCAGCGAACTTAAATATATTATTGCAGGAATGCTTGTGCTGTTTTTTATCGGTATAAAAGACGACCTGGTTACACTGACCCCATTTAAAAAAGCTATAGGACAATTTATTGCTGCACTGATAATTGTTGTTTGTGCAAATATAAGAATAACAGATTGCTATGGGATTTTTAACATTGAGAAACTTGCTTACGTCCCAAGTATTATTATATCAATAATACTCATAATGGGTTTAATCAACAGTATAAATTTCATAGATGGAATAGATGGACTGGCATCAGGTATAGGAATTATGGCATCTATGGTTTTTGGCATCTTCTTTATTGAAAATGAACATATTTCTTATGCTGTAATATGTTTTTCCCTTGCAGGCTCTCTTGCAGCATTTTTCTATTTTAATGTCTTAAGCAAAAAGAACAAAATTTTTATGGGTGACACAGGTTCAATGATTATCGGCTACCTTCTTGCTGTGTTTACTATTTATCTCATAGAAATGCCTTCCCCTGAAAATCCTGTCGAAAAAGCCCTGCCTATTGCTCCGGCAATGTCCCTTGCAATTCTCTTTATACCAATTTTTGACGGATTGAGAGTAAGCCTTATAAGATTTATCCATGGAAAATCAATTTTCAGGCCCGATAAAAACCATATACATCATAAAATTCTAAATATTACAGGAAATCATCTTAAAGCGACTATTATTATAATTATAAGTAATACAGCAATTATTTTGATGATTTACATGCTTAGAGAAGCAGGTAATAAAATATTGACTTTGTTTTTAATTTTAGCCGGATTAATATTTTCAATTCTTCTGGGTATTAAATCAGGTACTTTTTCAAACAATAATAATTCCTGAAAAGTATCTTTATAAAATTGTCTGAACATTATTTACATGAAAATAAAGAGGGTGTATCAAAAGGGCACCCTTTCTTTTTTTAATATTTCCTATACGCCTGCCTTAACTTTTCCCTGTTTTCTACCAGAATCAGCAAAACAAGCGTAAGGAGAAAAAGTGCAGGAATAAGGTACCTGCCATAATAAGATGCTCTGTTAACCGGCCTGGCCGGTGGAGTAAAATCACTCAGGACTGTAACAAGCCCTGAGTATATTGTTAGTTGTCTTTCTACATCCTGACGTCTGACAATCAATGAATAAATATCATCATGAAGTAGCTGCGTCTTATATTCCTGAAGGAAAATCATCTGCCCACCTTCTTTTGGTAGTAACCGGCGAGACTCTTCAAAGTATTTAACTTTCTGCAGACTGTCGAGCGATTCAATTTCATAATCAAAACGAGCAAGCAAATCCTCATTCTGCCTTTTTCTCAATGCATTTTGCTCCTGAAAAAACTGGTTTTTCTCAATAAAAGAAATCAGCCCATTTCTAATTGAAGTAAGTTCTTGTGGTATAGTAGTTTTAACAAGTACTGAAAACCTGTCCTGCATGTAAACGTTTATTGTATCCAGTGGGTTGTGTTTCCATTTATAATCAACAAAATCAGGTATTCCATCTTTACCTTTGTCTACAATCCAGAATGCCTCTATATCTATAATATACTTTACTTTATCGGGATCAACCGATAAAGCATTGGCAAGCTCATTCAGGTTTTTTTCTTTGCAGAATGTGTGAAGCTTGTTGATATACGTTATAATATCTGCATTAGGGATTGCATTACTCCTCAACATAATTTCAGAATTGTAAAACTTTTCTGAAGAATATTTTAACAGGTATGAACCTCCGATACCTAAAGCTACACTTAAACCAAGCCAGAACCAATGCCGGAGCATAAAGAAGAATGAAACCAGAAATGCTTTCCAGCACGATTTGAAAATACGTTTAAACCATCTGCCCATTCTGTTAAATAGATCCAGAAGGTCTATTTCATCACTTTTAGCTTCCGTAGAAGGTGGTAATTGCTTAAATTCATCTGCCATATTGTGATAATTTTAATGAGGAGTTCAAATGTATAAATAATTCTTAAATCTCTTCTGCAAAAGTTATCTTATTTAGTACTATTTCTGCAAGCTCTCTAATTAAAGAATTATAGTCATTAATAAACTCTCCTGTTATTCTATTACCAAGTACTGCACATACTGTAAGGGCTTTGTGCCCTAACAACCCTGCAAGTCCATACAATGCGGAACTCTCCATCTCATAGTTACTGATTGTCCTGTTGCGAAATGAAAACGCAGCAAGTTTATTGTTTATTTCATTGTCGAAAATTTCGAGCCTGATTTTTCTTCCCTGAGGTGCATAAAAACCAGGAGCAGAGATTGTTATGCCTCTTATAAATTTCTCACTATGAAAAAGTTCTAACAATTCCCTGCTTGCATTCACGGCATAAGGGTAGGGCAGGGTGTCGGGCCATTCAAGATGAGCAGCAAGGATATCTGCAAGCGTAGTATCGAGCAACCAGTCGTAACCTTCGTAAAAATGAATCAGACCGTCAAATCCAATTGCTGTCTCAGTAAGCAGAAAAGAACCGACAGGTATCTCTTCCCTCAGGCTCCCTGACGTTCCTACTCTGATGAGATTAAGCGATGTCAGTTCTTCCTTGGTCTCACCGGTCTGCAGATCAATGTTTACAACAGCATCAAGCTCATTTAAAACAATATCTATATTATCTGTTCCTATTCCAGTGGAAACTACCGATATTTCTTCATTTCCATAAACACCTGTT
Organism: Bacteroidales bacterium; assembly: GCA_049654745.1. Lineage (GTDB taxonomy): Bacteria > Bacteroidota > Bacteroidia > Bacteroidales > VadinHA17 > LD21. Next base: position 14,979 of record JBASIK010000231.1, on the reverse strand, counting down.
ATCGTTCTGAATTCCCTGTTTTCTTTTTTTACCCTGATATCCTGTAAAAGTGACTCAAAGATGTCCACTCTTCCCGGATCTCCAACAAATATAATATTTTGTGCAACATCACCACGTTTAAGGTGAAGATGAAACACGGATCCATCACTGTTTGTTATCAATTCAGTCTTTTTCATTCATACAATGGTTACCAGCCCCCAAAATTAAAATAAAATTAGTGTATTTTTGTTTTTAAAAAACATTGATATATGATTCAGCGCATTCAGACACTATTCCTTGCTGTTGTTTTAATTCTTTCACTACTATTTTTATCAGGCAACCTGATTACGTTCACTAATAAACAGGGAACAATTATTAATGCTAAATTGCTGAAAGAAGCTAATCAATTACAGGCAATATCATCTCATAGTAAAATTATAATTAATTTTTTAGTTATTTCAACTATAATTATTCTATTTTCATCAGTTATTGCAATATCCAGCTTTAAGAAGCGAAAAATTCAACTTTTTTTGACGATAATAATTGTAGTACTGGAATTATTTAATACAGTAGCAATTGTTTTATTGATATATGAGTTAAGGGTTGGGGAGGCGAATAATTTTATTCCCGGAATAAGACTGATAATACCCCCAATAAATATTTTGATGGCTTTACTCGCTGCAAAAGGAATCCGTCACGATGAAAACCTGATAAAATCTTATGAAAGATTGAGATAAATGCAGATTTGAAAGTGATCTTAGATTATCTGGAGATTCTCCTGTGAAGTAATCTTTTCACAATACATGCACTTTAAAGCCACATTTTTCTTTGAAATAACACGAAATTTCGTCTTAATCATTTCATGATTGGTTATGCATTTGGGATTCATGCACTTAGCTATTCCGGTTATTGTATCGGGCACTTCCACGACTTTCTTTTCAACTACCTCATAATCCTTAATAATATTCAGTTTTGCCTGTGGAGCAACCAGTGCAATACGGTTAATATCTTCATCTTCAAAAAATTTATCCGAAATCTTTATTATCGCTTTTTTACCAAGTTTTTTGCTTTCAAGGTTTGTACCAAATGTTATCTGATTATCAATGTGATCGAGGCCAAGAATCTGGATTACTTTAAAAAGGCTTTTCGCTGGAATATGGTCAATCACTGTGCCATTCTGTATTGCGCTGACGCTGAGTTGTTTAGGTTCTTTCATAACAAGAATGATTTATATTACACCTAAAATTGAACATAGTATTGCTTGCCTTACATATACTCCGTTCAGTGTCTGTTCAAAGTAGTATGCCTTTGGATTTTCATCCACATCAAGATGTATTTCATTCACACGGGGCAGGGGATGGAGAATCTTGAGGTTTGGCTTGGTATTCTGCAGCATAGAATTATGGAGTACGTAAACATTTTTAACCTTTTCATATTCAATTGGATCTGAAAAACGCTCCCGCTGTACCCTGGTCATATATATAATATCGGCTTTTGAAATAATGTCAGTAAAATCAGTATGCTCGTAGTACTTTAATCCTATGTTCTCGAGGTACAACTTATATTCTTCAGGCATTTTCAGTTCTTCCGGAGAAATAAAATTAAATGTAGTTTTCCACCTCGCCATTGCCATCATCAGCGAATGAACTGTTCTACCATACTTTAGATCTCCGACAAAGAAAACATTCAGATTATCTAGTGTACCCTGAGTTTTTCTAATCGAATAAAGATCCAGAAGAGTCTGAGTAGGATGCTGGTTTGCACCATCGCCTGCATTAATTACCGGAACTTTAGATATTTCACTTGCATATCTTGCACTCCCTTCAAGAGGATGGCGCATTACAATAAGATCACAATAATTACTGATAGTTTTTATTGTATCCTTAAGTGTTTCACCTTTTGATACAGAAGAAGTTGCTGCGTCGGCAAAACCCACTATCCTTCCCCCGAGCCTGTTTACGGCACTTTCAAAACTTAAACGGGTCCGGGTCGATGGTTCGAAGAAAAGTGTAGCAATAACTTTCCCTGTTAAAAGACTTCTGTCAGGTTCTTTTTCAAAATTCTCTGCCAGATCAAGAATACTTAGAATTTCATCTGTAGATAGATCATCTATCGAGACTAAGCTTTTGTTTTTCATCAGGTTAGAATTTATAACGCATTAATAATACGCTATTATAAAATTAACCAAAGTTTTGGCATTAATATTTGTACTGTTAATAATTTATTCAAAAATTTCATTGCCATTCTGACTGGATAATAAAATCTCAATATCTCTACATTCACTCAGTTTTTTGATGACAATTTCATGTTTTGATTTTCTTATACCTGCTATAATTTCACATTGTTCTCCGAATTCCTGTTTTTTGATGGTTGCTTTTGCATCATTCAATAATTTCATCACTGTGTTCAGTCTTGGATAAGGAAAACGAATACTTATAAGGTTTTCTATATACTTTTCAATAATAATTGCATTATTAAGTGCTTCTGCCGAGGCTGTTTTATATGCATTGATAAGTCCCCCGGTACCCAGCAATGTTCCGCCGAAATACCTGATTACTACCACCAGAACATTTGTAAGATTCCTTGAATTTATCTGCGCCAATATTGGTTTGCCGGCAGTTCCCGAAGGTTCCCCGTCATCATTGAATCGCCATACAGCATTTTCATGCCCAATTGCATAAGCATAGCAATGATGCCTTGCATCGTGATACTCTTTTTTATAATTCTCTATTATTTTCTTTGCGTCATCAACAGAGCATACAGGATGGGCAAATGCAAGAAACTTGCTTCCCCGGTCTTTAAATATTCCGGTGGAAACAGATTCAATTGTGTAATATGTATCGTTACTTGAATTCATTTAACAGGCAGCCTGGAGTCTTTCCTCGATAAGATTACAGATTGTATGTGCCAGATTTATATCTCCATCTTTCAGAAATGCAACCCTCTCCATTATCCTTCCAAATCTGTTGTCGGCCTCGGTAAGTCCAACTTTGTAAAGTAATTGCCTCACTTTGTTTTTCATGGCATAATATGAGTCATTATTTGTATCATTTTCCATGGTTTTGAAATCCAGTATATGTTTTGAAAGTTCATATGCGTAAATCATAACAGCCTGTGCCAGATTTAATGAAGGGTATTTTCTTTGCATTGGAATGGCTGAAACTAAATCACAAAGTTTAATTTCATCGTTTGTGAGACCAGATTCCTCCCTTCCGAACACTATTGAAGCATTTTTTATGTAACCTGATTTCGAAATAAGCAATTCTGGCAAGTCTCGTGAATTCACAATATCAACTTTTACCATACGGCGTCTGATACTTGTTGCTATGGCAAAATCAGAGTCAGACAAAGCTTCTGCGAGGGAATTGTAAACCTTAGCATTCTCAAGTATTTCAGCCGAGCCGTGCGCCACCCATCTCGATTTTCCTTCTTTATATTCACATGGATTTACCAACACCAGGGAGTCAAAGCCCATGGTCTTTATTGCTCTTGCACTTGCCCCGATGTTTTCTGGTACTTTTGGTTCTACAAGGACAAAATTTATTTTCATCATTTTTGATTAAGTATAACTTGATCAAAATAAATGACGGAATTAATTCCGGGAATCAATATCCAAAATTACTATTTGTTTTTGTTTGTATTGCTGAAATTTCTGATTTACCGGGCCCCGAAATTAACTTTTAATCTCAAAGCCTCGTATTTGCTTTTATCAGATAATTTTATTTGATAATTTTGCACATTATTTTTTTTAAACTATGGGTGTTAATCTCGACGAAAAAGACCTTGACAAACTGATTGTGGTAGGCGACCGAATTCTTATCAAGCCAAAGGTGCCGCAATCTAAGACACAGACCGGACTTTACCTTCCTCCAGGAGTCAATGAAAACGAGAAGGTTCAGGTGGGGTACGTTTTGAAAGTTGGGCCGGGTTATCCTATTCCAACTATTGTTGACAACGATGAGCCATGGAAAAACAAATCGAACGAACCAAAATATGTCCCGCTTCAGGCAAGAGTAGGAGACCAGGCAGTATACATGCAAAGCCAGGCTATTGAGATTGAATTCAATAAAGAGAAATATATTGTTGTACCTCAATCAGCTATACTGCTTCTGGTAAGGGATGAGGGACTTTTTGAATAGATTCTTGCTATTTTACCTGAGCTTTCATTCACTGTACAGTGCAATATTTTTAAAGTCTTTTTTAAACTCTTCTATTTCAGCCTGCCACCGTTCTTTTTCAAGAGTGGTTGGCTTGCCTTTTTCAAGTGTCTCCCTCAAAAGTGAATCACCCGCCAGAATATCAAAAGGCATTAACTTCTCTTCATACTCATAAGGAGGGCCATTGAACTTTACTATACCATCTTCACAGGTTCTGATAATGGAATCAATTATTTCTATCGCCACGGCCACAGGTTTGAATTTTTTGATATCTGTCACATGTATTTGAAGTCCGTTGCAAAAAATACCTGAGTATTTATTAAAAGTCGGGATGAAACAATGAATTCGGAATTTACAACCCTGAATATTTTTTTCCTTAAGATGGTTGAGTAACCTGTAGGAATCAATAAAAGGCGCACCGAACAGTTCGAAAGGTATTGTTGTACCTCTTCCTTCAGATATATTCATAGCTTCGAAAAGTACCATACCCGGGTAAACAACAGCCGTGTTCTGGGTCGGCATATTTGGAGATGGCAATACCCATGGCAACCCGGTTTGATTATACATCATCGACCTTCTCCAGTTTACCATTTTTATAACCTGCAACTTGCAGTTTTTAACATGCTTCTCCTTTACCCACAAAGCTATTTCTCCTATTGTCATCCTGTGGCACAGAGGTATTGAGGCACCTCCGACGAAAGTGAAATACTCTTCTTTTAGAACCGGACCATCAAAATCCAGAGCAGCAACAGGATTGGGCCTGTCGAGCACCACAACCGGTATGCCCATTTCAGAGCAGGCTTCCATACAAAGCTTCATTGTCCATGCATAGGTGTATAACCTGGCACCAACATCCTGCAGGTCGACAATAAGGAAATCAATATTTTCCAGCATCTTTTTGTTGGGTTTACGAAGCTTCCCGTACAAACTGAAAACAGGTATTTTATAAAGCGGGTGAGTATATCCTTCCCATTCTATCATATTGTCCTGTGTCTGACCGAATAAACCATGCTGTGGCCCAAAAATTGCTGTAAGTTTGCACTGGCCACTATTGTAAAGAAGGTCTGTTATGTGCACAAAATCTTTATCAATACTTGGAGCATGACATAAGACTCCTGCTCTTTTCCCGCGAAAATCTGCCGGAAAATTCTCAAGAAAAACCTGCAAACCAGTTTTGACCATACATTTTATTTTTGACTGCAAAATAATTCATATTTGAATTTTTTAACTATACAGGTTGAAAATTCTTTTATATGTTTATGTCAATTAAAAATAAGAATAGAATGCTACTCAAAAATTTAATAGTTTTTTTGTTTATTACGTTGGTTATCACCCTGAATGCCCAGAAAATTCCATTGAGTCACGATGTTTATGACACCTGGTATTCAATTTCCAATCGCACAGTATCAGATGACGGCAAATGGATTACATGGGAAAAGAATCCTCAGCAGGGTGATGGCTGGCTTTATGTCCATAATACGGATAAAAGAGAAACTGATTCGGTATTTTGCGGTTACAGAGCTTCTTTTTCGCCCGGATGCAAGTATCTGGTCTACATGATTAAACCCACTTATTCCGAAACACGGCAGGCAAAGGTTAAAAAGCTCAAACAGGATCAGATGCCGAAGAGCAATATGGTAATCAGAGTTCTGGAAACCGGCAAAAGGTATAATTTCGAAAAAGTTAAATCATACTCCGTCTCTGAATCAGGATCTCTATGGATGGCATTTTTGTTTGAGAAGAAAAATGAAAACAAATCGCCTGAAAAATCAAATAATGAAAATCAGGGAGAGAAACAGAAACAGACATCTTCTGGAAGACAGGCTGAAGCGAAAGGAACAGAGCTTGTAATTCTAAATCCTTTGACTGGCAAGGAGTTCAGGTACAATGATGTGACAGAATATGTCGTTGCACGCGACGGACGTTCAATCAGCTTTTTGCAGGATATCCCGGATACAACAAAAATAGACACCTATAAGGTTTTTCAGTTTAACACTGAAAAGGAGACATTTTCTCTTGTCTTCGAAGGCAAAGGTTCTATGGAAAAACTTTCTTGCGACAGAACCGGGGAGCTGCTTGCATTCATGTATACATCTGATACCTCTAAGATTAAGGTTTTTGATATCTTTCTGTCAAAATCGGGGAACAGTGCTGTAAAGATACCAGTACAGGGCTTACCGGATGGTTGGGTGATAAGCAGAGATACAATTGTTTCGTTCTCTGAAGATCGTACAAGATTATTTTTTGGTACTGCACCAGCCCCGGTAAAAGAGCCGGGAGATACACTGCTTGACGAAGAAAAATATAAACTGGATATATGGTCATGGAATGATGATGTTCTTCAGCCTATGCAAAAAAAACAGCTCAACCGTGAGAAAAAAAGAGTGTGGCTTGCAGTATATCACATTGACAGAAACAGAATGATACAACTTGCAACGAAGGATATGCCCGACATTGTATTGCTTCAAAAAGGAAATAACGACATAGCACTTGGTTCGTCAAACCTCCGATATCGTAAACTAATCTCATGGGATGCCAATAATTATGCCGATTATTTTCTTGTTAATGTTGAAACAGGACAGAAAACACTCCTGCTTGAAAAAGCGCCTTCGAGAGTAATGATTTCTCCGTCGGGAAAATACGTGCTTTACTGGAATATTGATGAAAAACAATGGATTTCTTATTCAGTTTCATCGGGAACAAAAAAAGCCATAACAACCGGCATACCCTATCCATTATATGATGAAATATCTGATATTCCTTCACCACCATCACCGTATGGCATAGCTGGATGGATGGATGATGAAAGATATGTTCTTGTGTATGACCGGTACGACATCTGGAAAGCAGATCTTACTGGTACAGAAAAGCCTGTCTGTTTAACAAACGGTTACGGCAGATCAAAAAATCTAACTTTTCGTTATGTACGACTCGACAGAGAAGCAGAGTTTATAAACAGGAAGGAGATTCTTTATCTTTCAGCATTTGACAATAAAACAAAAGAATCAGGATTTTTTACCGCAAAGTATCCAGGGCCAGGAGAACCGGTAAAGCTTGTAATGGGAAAGTGCTCTTTTCCCGGTGGATTGACTAAAGCAAAAAAGGCTGATATCCTTCTCTGGCAGAAAGGTTCTTTTGAAGCATATCCTGAACTATATTTCAGTGATATGAAATTTTCAGAACCTGTAAAAATTTCAATAACCAATCCTCAGCAATCAAAATATATATGGGGGAGTGTTGAGCTTGTGTCGTGGAAATCGTTTGATGGCAAGGAGCTTCAAGGTCTGTTATATAAACCTGAAAATTTTAACCCTGGCGGAAAATATCCGATGATTGTTTATTTCTATGAAAGAAGCTCCGATGGGATGTACAGCTATATAGCACCAGCTCCGAGTGCCTCAACCATAAACCGTACTTTCGCAGTAAGTAACGGTTACCTGGTTTTTGTGCCTGACATTGTTTACACTATCGGTTATCCCGGGCAGAGCTGCTATGATGCTGTTGTAAGTGGCGTACAGTCTATGGTTGAAAGATACAGCTTTATCGACAGGGAACATATTGGTCTCGACGGCCAGAGTTGGGGAGGTTACCAGGTCGCCTACCTGGTAACACGTACAAATATGTTTGCCTGTGCTTTTGCCGGAGCACCAGTGGTTAACATGATAAGCGCATACGGAGGCATTAGATGGGCTACAGGAATGTCAAGAATGTTCCAGTACGAAATGACTCAGAGCAGGATAGGCGGAACACTCTGGGAAAAACCACTCCATTTTATAGAAAATTCACCTGTTTTCAGGATTCCCGACATTAATACTCCATTACTAATTATGCATAACGATAATGACGGTGCCGTGCCATGGTATCAGGGCATAGAATTTATTACTGCACTTAGACGACTGGGTAAACCTGCATGGATGCTGTCATATAACGACGAGGAACATAACCTCGAAAAGCGACCAAACCGAAAAGACTTGTCAATCAGAAAGATGCAATTTTTTGATCATTATCTTAAGGGCGCACCAATGCCTTACTGGATGAAAAATGGAATATCCCAGCTTGAAAAGGGTAAAAAAGATGGTTATGAGCTTATTTATAATTAAAATTTAAAGGCTTTTGAGTTAAAGCAAGATTGATAAATTATATAATGTCAGGAAATAAAATCATAAAAGTAATCTGCTGTTATCTGCTGATTATATGTGCTGTTTCTTGCGGGCAGGAGACCGGTAAAAGAATAGTTATTCTTGCTACAACAGATCTTCACGGAACTATTTTTCCTTATGATTATATAGAAGACAAACCCTTAAAAGCTTCGTTATCAAATATTTCAACCCTTGTTTCAGATGTCAGGAAAAAATACAATACAATATTGCTCGATAATGGAGACAATCTACAGGGGCAGCCTACAGTATATTACTATAACTACATCGATACTCTTTCCCGTCACATCAATAGCATGGTTATGAATTATATGGGCTATGACGCAGGTACTGTGGGAAATCACGATATTGAGGCAGGACATGCTGTTTATGACCGGCTCAGAAATGAGTATAATTTCCCGCTTCTTGCTGCAAATGCCGTAAATATTAAAGACGGTGAGCCATATTTTAAACCATATATCATTCTTGAAAAATATGGTTTGAAGATTGCTGTTTTCGGGTTAATAACTCCTTCAGTACCAGAATGGTTGCCTCCTGTTTTGTATTCAGGAATAGAGTTTAAAGATATGATAGAGACGGCAAAAAAATGGATGCCACAAATTCTTCAGCAGAAGCCTGATATTGTTATAGGTCTTTTTCATTCAGGTACGGGAATGAACGAAAACAGACCAGGCGAGTTTGGAAAAGATTATGAGAACAGTTCAGGTGCAGTTGCTTTTTATGTTCCCGGCTTCAATATAGTTATAGCAGGTCATGATCACAATGAATTATGTAGCGAAATTATTAATGTAAACGGAGATACAGTAATTATTCTTGATGCTGGCAGCAGAGGTGCAAAGGTAGCCAGGGTAGATATTGATATTAAAGGAATTTCGGGGAAAAGAAGACTGAAAATATCAGGTTCATTAATTGATGTAAGCAATTACAATCCTGATAAGAAATTTATTGATGAATTTTCAGAAAAAGAGAAAAAAATAAAAGAATTTGTAAAAGAGGTTATCGGTGAATCGTCTGCTTCTTTTTCATCGAGAGAAGCCTTTTTTGGGCCGTCAGCTTTTGTGGATCTGATACATAAAATCCAGCTTGAAATAACCGGGGCTGATGTCTCTTTTGCAGCTCCCCTTTCTTTTGATGTAAAAATAGACAAGGGACCTCTTACGGTGGGAGACATGTTTAAACTATACAGGTATGAGAACATGCTTTATACCATGGAGTTAAAAGGTTATGAGATAGTGAAGTACCTTGAATATTCATATGCTGGATGGCTTAATACAATGAAAAGCCCAAATGATCATTTGTTGAACTTCAGAACTGATAAGGATGGGAAAATATATATGAGCGAAGGGAAAGCCTATCTCAGATATCCGTCATATAACTTTGATTCTGCTGCTGGTATTGAATATGTTGTGGATGTAAGCAAACCGGCAGGTAAAAGAGTTAAAATAATTTCTATGCAGAATGGAAAATCGTTTTATGATAATAATACATACCTTGTGGCAGTTAATTCTTACCGGGGAAGCGGAGGCGGAGGACATCTTACCGAAGGTGTTTCCCTGAATAGGGTAGAAATTGCGAAAAGGCTTAAATATTCAACAGTAAGGGATTTGAGGTATTATATTATGGAATATATCAGGGATAAGAAAATGATACATCCTGAATCATTTGATTCCTGGAAAATTATACCTGAGCAATGGGTCGAAAAGGCCAGGAAAAAGGATTACAAATTATTATTTGGCGAACAATGACGTATACAAAATGGTTAGTAATATAAATAGTTTTGTTTCATTAAAATTATGAAGATATGAGAAAGAAAATTTTGATGCTATCGGTTTTTCTGATGATAATTGTATTTAACAATGGAGTATATGTTTACTCCGGTGAAGTAAGTTCAAATAAAAGACCCGTAAACATAATTTTGTTTATTGGCGATGGTATGGGTCCTGCTCAAGTTTCTGCTGCGATTGCTGTAAATGATAACACACTCGTTGTTGAGAAGTTTAAATATGCCGGTTATTGCAAAACTTCTTCATACGATCGGTATGTAACAGATTCAGCAGCTGCTGCGACAGCTATTGCATGCGGGGTGAAAACGAAAAATGGAATGATAGGAATGGGTCCTGATTCAACTGCTGTGATGTCTATTCTTGAAATCGCCAAAAAAAACGGGCTGGCTACTGGGGTGGTTAGTACAAGTGCAGTTACTCACGCTACTCCGGCCAGTTTTATTGCTCATAATTCGGGAAGGGGAAATTATGAGGATATTGCCCTTGATTTTTTAAAAGGTGCAGCTGATGTATTCATAGGAGGTGGTTCTGATCACTTTGTTAAAAGAAAGGATGGAAAAGACCTTTCAGCCGATTTGAAGAAGATGGGTTATGATGTTGTCTTTACACTCGAAGACCTGATGAAATCAAATTCAATGAAAATTGCAGGGCTTCTTGCTTCTGAGCACATGTCAAAATCAACCGAAGGTCGTTTTGGCATGTTAGAAGCAATGACAATGAAAGCAATTGAGACTCTTAGTAAGAACAAGAAAGGTTTCTTCCTGATGGTAGAGGGATCGCAGATTGATTTTGCCGGGCATGATAAAAATCTGAACTGGAATGTATCAGAAGTGCTTGATATGGATAGAGCTGTTGCAAAGGCCTATGAGTTTGCTGAAAAAAGTGGAAATACTCTTGTTATTGTAACTGCTGATCATGAAACCGGCGGGCTGGCCCTTACCGGAGGCGATTTAAAACAGAAATCTGTAAGTGGTGTTTATGCTTCAACAGGACATACAGCTGTAATGGTACCGGTATTTTCACATGGACCTGGTGCAGAAAAGTTTACTGGAATAATTGATAATACAGATTTTTTTCCGAAATTTAAAGAATTGTTGAGGATAAAATGATTAATGAAGAATTTAATTAAGGGAGGGATAGAGCAGGATGGCAAAGTACTTCCTCTGGTAGAAGAATTTTTTTCCATTCAAGGAGAAGGCTTTCATACAGGAAAGCCTGCATATTTTATCCGGCTGGGAGGATGTGATATAGGATGCAAATGGTGTGACTCACCGTTCACATGGAATCCGGATCTTTATCCGATGGTATCAGTTTCAGAAATTATTGAAAATGTATTGAAATCTGGTACAGATTCTGTTGTTGTTACCGGTGGTGAACCTTTGATGTGGAATCTGGATTCATTGTGTAAAGAGCTGAAGAAAAATAAAATAACAACTTATCTGGAAACTTCCGGATCATACAGTTTAAGCGGGGAATGGGATTGGATATGCCTGAGCCCCAAAAAAAACAAAAGACCTCTTGATGAGATATGGCCCATAGCGAATGAGCTTAAGGTTATTATTGGTGAGCAAGAAGATTTCCTTTGGGCAGAAGAATGCAGGAAAAAAGTGGGGAAAGATTGCATTCTCTACCTTCAGCCCGAATGGAGAAGTTATAAAGAGATTATTCCTGCAATTGTTGATTATGTAAAGAGACATCCATGGTGGAGAATATCACTTCAGACGCACAAGTTTATGAATATACCATAAAAAGATGAAAATCAGAAAATTGATATTAATTTTATTTATGTTTCTGATTTATTATCCATTCATCTGGGCTCAGAAATTTCATACCAGTTCATCCCGGGCTATTAATGCGTATAGTCAGGGTAAGAGAGATTATGAATTTCTTTACTTCGAAAGCGCAGAAAGTTATCTTAAGGAGGCAATAAAGATTGACAAAAATTTTTATGAAGCCCATGCTCTCCTGGGTGAAATGTTCTACAAGCTTAGAAGATTCAATGATGCGGCAATATATTACCAGAATGCCATAAGAATTGATTCCCTGTACAACAAATATATTTTCTTTGAACTGGCTATGGCAGAGCAAAATACCGGTCAGTACGAAAAAGCACTGATTCATTACCGGGCATACATTGATTTTAACCCTGAAAATGAAAAAAACCGGAACACGGCTTTGAAAGGGATCGATGATTGTATTTTTGCTTTGGAATCTATGAAGAATCCTGTTCCGTTTAATCCTGTAAATTTAGGTGACTCCATAAATACTATCCATGATGAATACTGGCCGTCGATTACTGTTGATGGCCAATTGCTTCTGTTTACCCGGCAGGAGAGATCAGGTGGCAGGCCCAATATCAATAATCAGGAAGACTTTTTTATCAGCCGATTGACAGATAAAGGATGGTCAAGGGCAATTAATGCAGGGGCTCCTTTGAATACACCTCAGAATGAAGGCGCGCAGAGTGTTACATCAGATGGTACCGGGATGTATTTCACAGCATGCAACCGCCCTGACGGTCTTGGTAGATGTGATATTTATTATTCCTCTTTCGACGGCAAAAGGTGGTCGAAAGGAATCAATCTTGGTGCGCCTGTAAATTCAAGATACTGGGAAGCCCAACCCTCAATAAATTCAAATGGACAGATGCTCTTCTTTTCCAGTAACCGGCCAGGTGGAAGCGGAGGAATGGATTTGTGGTTTTCATTGAAAGATGCCGAAGGTAAATGGAGTAATCCCAGAAATCTGGGAGAAGTGATAAATACACCTGGTGATGAAATGTCACCTTTCATCCATTTTGACGGAAAAACATTGTATTTCTCATCGAACGGACACAGGGGAATGGGCGGTTATGACCTTTTCTATTCAAGAATGAATGATGATACAACCTGGACAACACCAGTTAATCTGGGTTATCCGATAAATACTTTCAATGATGAAATGGGCCTTTTAATTGACGCCACAGGAACTAAAGCTTATTTTTCAACGATCAGGGATGAAAAGCGAGGGAAAGACATTTATTATTTTGATTTACATCAGGATGCAAGACCCAATCCAGTATCATATTTCAAAGGCAAGGTGATGGACAAAGAAACAGGCCGTCTCCTATCAGCTGATTATGAACTGGTTAATTTGAAGACAGGAAATATAGTTGCGAGCGGTCAATCCGGAACTGACGGCAATTTTCTTGTCTGCCTTCCTGCCGGGGCCAATTATGGTTTGAATGTCAATAAAATAGGATATCTTTTTTATTCAGATAATTTTATGCTTGAAGGAATTCATACGGCCACAGAACCTTATATTAAACAGGTATTTCTTACACCAATTAAAACAGGCGAATCAATTTTGCTTGCAAATGTGTTCTATGAATTTGACTCATGGGAATTAAAGACGGAGTCAATTATTGAACTTAAAAAGCTCTATAAATTATTGATTGATAATCCATCTATATGCATAGAAATAGGAGGTTATACCGATTCTATAGGAACAGATGCCTATAACCAGGTTTTATCTGAAAAACGTGCAAAATCTGTTGTAAATTTTCTTACTCAGATGGGAATCAGTGCAGACAGGCTTTCATACAAAGGATATGGAGCATCTTTCCCAGTTGCAGATAATTTAACTTCTGAAGGAAGAAGACTTAACAGGAGAACTGAGGTAAGAATAACTCGTGACAATAAATAAAAAGAGACCCCCTTTTGTGAAGGTCTCTTTTAGTCAGATGTATTGCAGACGAATTGAATTAATATTTCTTTATATGGCTATCCGAGTATCGGTATATTGATTAAACTGTATCTGTGAAGCTTCTGCTATTTTCACAGGGATGCTGAAGTAGAGTGCCGAACCTGAATTTCCATTGGTTTCAATCCAGATGTTTCCACCCATTAAATTAACCAACTTTTTTGCTACTGTAAGATTAATTGCTGAAGCTGCATCATTGTATTTCCGAAGAGCTTCCTGCAAATCATCAGCCAGTAGAAAGTCGGCACTCTTTTGAAATCCATTCCCTGTATCTTTAACATAAAATACCAGCTCGCTTTCATTTAATCTGTATCCTATCTTTATATACCCGGATTTTGTATTACAGACAGCATTTTGGAAAAGATTACGTATTACCCGTATTACCCTTATTGTATCAATTAGAATTTCTTCTTTTACATGAACCGGGTTTTCAAGGATAAGAACCAGATTTTTTGAGTCATTCCGTTTCATTATTTCCCTTATTTCCGACATTAAGTCTTCAATAAGGACATTGATATTGCATTGCTTTAATTCAGATTTGAAATTACCCGTATCAATTATTGCTGAATCAAAGAAATTGTCAAAAAGAAATATTAATTGTTCACAGGAGTTTAATATCTGGTTGCTGAATTCTTTTTTTTCTTCATCAGTATAATTATTACTGTTCATCAGGAATGAAAATGCAACTATTGAATTCATGTAAGTCCTCACTTCATGCGACATTCCTGATAACAGTGTTGGGCAATTGATTATATTTTTTGATATGTTCATATTCAGGTTTTTACCTCTCTCATTTAACTCACCTTGACAACAAAAATTCCCTGTTTTATATGCATTCATTACATTTAGTTATTTCTGATTAACGAAGAATGCTCTCAGATGGAAGCTAAATAATTATTTTATCCGTTTAAGTATTTTTTCAGCTCTGGCACTGTAAAAGCTTCCGGAATTTTTAATAACCTGTAACTGATATTTTGCAGCTTCGAAATTATTAAGGCTAATGTAACATAATGCCATGTACCAGCGTGCATTGTCGATATAAAGGTTATTACCATCATTGATAATTATCGAGAATGAGCGGATTGCTTCTTCGAAATCATTGTTTTTCATTGATGCCACACCATAAATAAGATGGGCCTCCATATGATTGGGCTGCTGAAT
>JBASIK010000230.1:0-2270 GCA_049654745.1 Bacteroidales bacterium | reverse complement strand
CCGCAGTCCCTTTCACTCCGTTGCGCTTCGCCCAAGAATATGATGCCCGAAATATCTACAGGATGTAAGAGATGCTTCTGGTTTACCGACGATATGCTTTGTCCGGCAAGAAGATAAGAATGAATTTATGGGATTTGAAGCAGGACTCTTATAAGGTTTTTAATTCAGTGATCATACCTGCACGTATAACTTTTTAATTCACATCTATCCTTCATTTATTGCTTACTCCTCATTTATATTTCTCATAATATTATATTCTCTGAATAATATTATATGATAAATTTAAACTCATTTTTGCCGGTACATAATATGGAGTAAATGTGGATTAAACGAAGGAAGACAAACGACTTTTTGCAAAGTTCGGAAAAGGGAGATGGGATATATGGAACAACCAGTTGATACCGATTCCAGAATAGAGTTAAAAGTGCCGCAGGAACCAAAAGTACCTCAGGAACTCTGGTGGTCGGTTCTTCTGGAAGGAATTATTGCTACTATTATAGGTATTTTCCTCTTATACGAGCCTATAGCAACCACTATTCTGTTAGTACAAATTCTAGCCATTTTCTGGCTAGTAGAAGGAATTTTTTCTGTTATAAAGGCATTGATTTTTACAAAGAATGGGAAATGGAAGTTGCTTTCAGGTATCTTGAGCATTATTGTGGGAGTTGTAATACTGATGTATCCTATCATCAGTCCCTACATTGTTCGTAGATTTCTCATGGTCTTCATCGGGATTTTAGCTCTTGTCAACGGTGCTGTGATAATTACTTCGGCACTTAAAGGGGGAGGGTGGGGTACGGGAATTCTTGGTGTGCTTACCATAGTCCTGGGTTTACTCCTGTTAACCAATTCTCTGGCTGGAGTCATTGTTCTGCCATGGGTATTCGGAGTCTTCTTTGTTATCGGGGGAATTGGAGCAATTATCTGGGGAATAAAAATGAGAACCAGAAAATAAGATTGCTGTAATGTATTTTTGTGTTCTGTTTAAGTTAAAGCTCGATTAACCTTAAAGCTTAATGTATATAATTTCTAGAAGTAAAATTTCCGTGGAAAGTTTTTAGCAATTTCAATAGTCAAATATTAATATTAACTGGAAAACCAGAAGATTGCGAAGGATAAATGCGCTTACTTCTGAATATAGGTCTTTTAAGTTTAACATATATATTATTTTTAAAATATTATAAACAAGAATTTCATCTGTAGTTAAATGTTTATACTATCAATCAGTATTAATTATTAACATAAGTTAGAATGTTTTTGAAGTCCGAAAAAGTCCGAAAAATAGAAACATTTTCTAATAATTGACAGGGGTCAAAATAATGAGTAAAACTAAAAAAGAAATCAAATCGACAGACACACGGTCTCGTGAAGAGCTCAAGCAGCAGGTCATTTCTAAAGCAGAGACGAATCCGGCTGCGAAAATTAAAGTTGTTGAGGAATCTGCTGATATTGTCCACTTGGTATTGCCCCAAAAACTGGAAGCAGCCAGTGGTGGGTGTGTCGGATGCGACGGTGTAGGAGGTTGCGGATTCTGCGAGTGTAATAGCAATATCGGTGATCGGGTACAAATCAGGGACCAGGTACAAATCAGAGATCAGGTACAAATTAAGAATCAAGCACAAATTAAAAATAAGTTACAGAGATGAAACCGTCAGCTTATAATTTTGTCTGGTCAACCGATGACCCGGAAAAAGCAATAATTTTTAATAGTCTTACTACGGCACTGGCTGAAGTGAGAAAGAGCCGTATAGGCTTATTGAACGTTCCTCAGTTTGATTATGCTCTCCTGCCGGAAAACGAAAAGCAATTCGTTGACGAGCTACAAAAGGGAGGATTTGTCGTTGACGATACTGCCGACGAACTGAGAACGGTCAAATTTAACTATAACAGCGATAAATATGACAGCCTGATAGCCAGGCTGGTTATCGCTCCCACTTTAGCCTGCAACTTTGCCTGCTCCTACTGCTTCGAACAATCCGAAAAAAGCCAGAGCGGGAAGAGTGAGCAAAATGCTTTCATGCCAGACGATGTAAAACAGGATTTACTCAGCTATATTGAAAAAATAGTAAAGACTGGAAAAAATATATTTGTAACCTGGTACGGCGGCGAGCCTCTCCTCGCAAGAGAAATTGTTTTTGATTTATCGCAGAAAATGATTGCCATTGCGGAAGAAAATAACGTTGAGTATTCAGCCGGCATGGTTACTAACGGCTACCTGATTTCCAGAGACCCTGACATCGTGCCGAATCTCAAGAAGAACAGAATTAAGT
>JBASIK010000229.1:0-12428 GCA_049654745.1 Bacteroidales bacterium | reverse complement strand
CGTTTTCAAAAAACATCTCGTCCCGGCGCCAAAAATTGTTTGAATCATTTGCTACAACATATCGCTTGTACGGAGCTATTTATTTAGAAATGAATGATGTTCAAGCCCCCTTTCAGGGGGCTGGGGGTAATTCTTTGGCTCAGGGCACAGTTCGTACGTATTGAAGTGAATTACCCTGATACAGGAGAGCCTACCAAGCAAAGCGATGTTTCGAGAATCGGTAGCACCCAGAAGCCAGGTTATTTGGGAGAAGCAAAAGACAGTAACATTAAATAATTATCCCTAACCTCTACGAGGTAAAAAAAATCATTGTTGGCATTATCTCTTACAAAACCTTATGCCCTACGGGCAATAAGATAATCCCGGTGAAGCTAATTTCGTATGCAGATATTCGAACACAAAATTTACACATAACCTCTACCCCGTAGGGGTTCAGGTCTTTTAGCTCTATGGGATTAAGCTTCCATTTAAATTCCCTGTAGGGGATATGGAATATCTTTCGGTCAGGGGCGAAAGTTGAGTCCCGCTTTACGGGATAAATTCCAGGGAGATCCCGATAGCGCATCGAATCTGGAACTATTGAATACCGCGGTGAACGAAAAAATAAATAACAACCCATCCTGGTTTTTCTCGTGTTAAAAAATTGAAATTACCTTTAATACTTCTTCTTTTTACTTATTTTTGAGTCAAACCAGTTTAATCATGAATAAATCAGGCAGACGTACATTCATAATGAGGGCAGGGGTTGCATTTGCGGCCTTTACCATTGTTCCCCGTCATGTATTGGGTGGGAAAGGCTATACCCCTCCCAGCGAACAACTTACAAAAGGCATTATTGGAGTGGGAAGTATGGGCAGGGGGCACTTTAATTACGAAGGTACCCGTTTGCTTGCTGTATGTGATGTCGACAAAAAACACCTTGAAGAAGCAGTAGCCCTTGCCGGGGGAAAGGTGGACGCATACCACGATTTCCGTGAGTTGCTTGCCCGTACCGATATTGACATCGTCCATATTGCCACCCCGCCGCACTGGCATGGTATAATGGCAAAAATGGCCGCCGAAGCAGGGAAAGATATATGGTGCGAAAAACCCATGACAAGAACCATAGGCGAGGGGATAAAGGTTGTTGAAGCTGTAAAAAAACACGGACGCATGTTCCGCCTCAACACCTGGTTTCGGTTCAAAGATAATTTCTACGGCATGGGAACCACCGTAAAACCTCTTAAAAAGATTGTCGATAGTGGTGTCCTTGGCTGGCCCCTCAAGGTGACTGTAAGTGGCATTACAGGTTTTGACTGGAAATTCTACTGGTCGGGCCTTCACAACCTCAAACCCGAGCCTGTTCCGCCTGAGCTTGATTACGATTTCTGGCTTGGCCCTGCCCCCTGGAAACCTTATAACCCCGAACGCGTACACTCGAAATTCAGGGGTTACTGGGACTACGACGGTGGAGGACTCGGAGATATGGGGCAACACTATCTCGATCCGGTTCAATACCTGCTTGGAAAGGATAATACAAGTCCGGTTTATGTCGAGATTGACGCACCCCAGCAACACTGGGATGCCGTGGGCTCATGGCGAAGAATAACTTATACCTACGCCGACGGTTGCAAAATAGTTCTCGATGGCGAAAACCGCGACAAAGATGCCGCATATATTGAAGGACCACATGGAAAAATATTCAAAGGCCTGAAGTCGGATATACCCAATCTGCAAAAACTAATCGATAGCCTGCCCGACCCTGAACCCCAGATAACAACCTTTACCGAGTCGGTACTTACAAGGAAAAAATTTGCCCTTAACGAAGAGAACGGACACAGGTCGTGTACAATAGTCAACCTCGGAGTTATAGCTCTGCGACTGGGACGAAACCTTAAATACGACCCTGTAAAACAAATGTTTGTTGACGATGAAGGTGCAAACCGTCTGATCAACCAGCCAATGCGCGAACCATGGACTATTTAATAAAAAATAATTGAATATGAAATATTTAAGATTGTTGACAATAGAATTTATTCTGCTATTGCTGACAATAAATGTCAGTTCCCAGGATCTCCGTACACTCGATACAAAAGTTGCTGACCTTCTCGCCCGGATGCCTGCAAGGGATAACACTACCACCGAAAGGCTGATGAATGAGATGCTCTCACTGGGTGATGCAGGTTTGAAAATGATCTGCAATCAGGTTCTTCCTGCCGGAAGCGGTGATGATGTCAGACCAAGGTTTGCCGTGGAAAGCCTTTCACGTCATCTTTCCCGATATGGGCTTGAGGCTGAAAGGGCCAGATGGGAAAAGATATGCATCAGCTTTGTTGAGTCTTCAAAAGAGTATACGGTAAAAGATTTCTTTATGAAACAGCTCCAGCTGGTGGGAAGTGAAGAGTCAGTACAGGCAGTAAAGGTTTATCTTACCGATAAGAATCTCTGCTCACCCGCTGTGGGAGTTATCTCTTCGGTAAAAGGAACAACAGCCGAAAAAATACTTTCTGATGCTCTTTCGGATCCAAATTTGCCATGTGCTGCATCGGTTATGAATGCACTTGCCTCAATGGAATCAGAACTTGCTGTAAGTCAATTTATTACATGGTCACAAAATAAAGATATTCAGGTTAAGGCAGCTGCATACCGGGCACTTGCCAGGAGTGGAAGCCCCCTGGCTTACCCGGTCCTGAGTAAAGCTGCCAGAGAAGTAGCATACAAATGGGAATATTCGGGAGCAACAGCATCACTGCTCAATTATGCCAACAGAGTGGCTGAAAAGGGAGATATAACAACTATGGAAAAGATATGCAAAACTCTTATCGGAAAATGCAACTCCCGGACAAACATACAGTTCAAATCAGGTGCCCTCGAAACACTTGTAAGGTATGAAGGCACCTATGCAATGAACTATCTGCTCGATGCGGCTTCGCATCCGGATAACAGCTACAGAAACAAAGCAATACAACTTTCGCTTACCCTTCCAGGGATAAATGTCACACGAAAATGGATGGATTATTTCCCGAAAGCTCCCGCATTTTCAAGGCCCGAAATTATTGCAATGCTGGGCGAAAGGAAGGATGAGACTGCTCTTCCTCTGATAATTTCAACACTAAGCAACTCTGATCCTGCAACAAGAAAGGAGGCTGTAACTGCACTTGTAAAGATTAAGGGGCAGGAAGCCATTCCTGAACTTATCACATTCATGAGAAATAATAAGGGAGCCGCAGATCAGGAAGCAGTCAGGAATGCCCTTAAGACAGTTCTTGATTCAAAGAGAATACCCCAGCTACTACCGGTACTTGAAACAGGACCTGATGAAGCACGCAGGACTGTTTTAGAGTTACTGGCATGGAGCCATCAGCCTGATTATTTCAGAACAGCTCTTCAATATGTAACTTCTGATAATGAGCCGGTAAGGGCTGCAGCATACAAAGCTCTTCCTGAACTTGTTTCAGCAGGCGATCAGGAAAAAATTATTGAACTGCTATCTCTCACAGATAATCCTTCATATATTGCCGACCTTCAGCTTGCGCTTTCAAATGCGGCAAATCAGGTGAAAGACCCCGAAAAAAGGTCGGAAATTATCTTGCGTTCACCATTATTGAAAAACAGCAGGGAAAAAATTATTCCGGTCCTTGCAAATACAGGCGGAAGGGAAGCCCTGAAATATGTGCTTGATGAATTTGAATATGGTTCTCCCGAAATGAGGGAGGTATGCTTTAAAGCGCTTACCTCATGGAAAGATCATACTGCTTTATCGGCGCTGTATGAGATTTGTTCATCAGGAAACAAGACCTATGAAGAGCCTGCTTTCAACGCATATGTCAGAATTCTGAGATCAGCACCTGTAACTCCCGAACAAAGGCTTCTTTTATACCGGAAGATTATGCCTTATGCAGGCAGCACGGAAAGGAAGAATCAGATTATTACTGAGTTAGGTAAAATAAAAACTTACCAGGCGCTCTTTTATGTTGCCCGTTACCTCGACGACCCTGAAACGAGCGCTACCGCTGCACGTGCTGCCATGTATATAGCACTCCCGACAGCCGATGGAAAAGATGGAATGTATGGCACACTCGTAAGAGAGATACTCGGAAAAGTTATCACAAATCTTACAGGTTCAGAGATAGAGTACGAAAGGGAACTCATCAGAAAATACCTTGCTTCGATGCCTCCTGATGAAGGATTTGTACCAATGTTCAACGGAAAAGACCTTACCGGCTGGCAGGGTCTTGTTGGAAATCCAATCACACGTGCAAAAATGTCACCTGCCGAACTGGCAAAACTGCAGGCTGAAGCAAATAAGAAGATGCTTGAGAACTGGAGTGTTAAAGATGGATGCATCTATTTCAGCGGGAAAGGAGATAATCTCTGCTCAATTAAGGAATACGGTGATTTTGAGTTACTGGTTGACTGGAAAATCACAAAAGGCGGCGACAGCGGCATTTATCTCAGAGGTTCACCGCAGGTTCAGATATGGGATACTTCACGGACAGATGTAGGAGCCCAGGTAGGTTCGGGCGGACTCTACAACAATCAGAAATATCCTTCAAAACCTCTTGTAGTGGCTGATAATCCTGTTGGTGAATGGAATACTTTCAGAATACTGATGATAGGCGAAAAAGTGTCTGTATGGCTCAACGGAATACTTGTTGTTGATGATGTTGTTCTGGAAAATTACTGGGATCGTTCAATACCTATTTTCCCGAAAGGACCTATCGAGCTTCAGGCTCATGGCACCGACCTCGCATTCCGTGATATCTATGTAAGAGAAATAAATGAAAAAGTTTACAACCTCACACAGGAAGAGAGGGATCAGGGTTTCGTAGCACTTTTTAACGGCAGAAATCTTGACGGATGGGTTGGCGACAGAGAATCGTATGTTGTTGAAGATGGGATGATTGTCATTAAGCCCGGAAAAGGAAGCGGAGGCAATCTTTATACAGAGAAGGAGTATTCTGATTTCATTTTCAGATTTGAGTTCCAGCTTACCCCGGCAGCCAACAATGGCGTTGGAATACGTGCACCGCTAACAGGCGATGCTGCGTATGTTGGTATGGAAATTCAGATTCTCGACGATACAGCACCAGTCTATGCCAATCTGCAACCTTATCAGTACCATGGCTCGGTTTATGGAGTCATTCCTGCAAAAAGAGGCTATCTGAAGCCGGTTGGGGAATGGAATTATGAAGAAATAACAGCAAAGGGAACAAAAATTAAGGTTGTGCTCAACGGAACGGTGATTGTCGACGGCGACATTGCCGATGCAATAGAAAAAGGAACTATGGACGGCAGGAATCATCCCGGTTTGAAAAACAAGTCGGGACACATTGGTTTTCTGGGCCACGGTTCTGAAGTAAGATTTCGCAATATCAGAATAAAAGAGCTGTAGAGAAATTTATTCCATTAATTATGAAATATTCAGTTTCAGTATTGTTGTTTCTGTTATTTGCATTTTGTTCTGACACCAAAACACCTGAACCTTTTGGTCCTTTGCCTTCAGAGCCCCAGCTTGCCTGGCATGACCTCGGGTATTACATGTTCGTTCATTTTTCCATCAACACTTTTACTGACAAAGAGTGGGGTTACGGTGATGAGTCGCCGTCACTTTTCAATCCGTCGCAGCTTGATTGCAGGCAGTGGGCAAAGGTGGCGAGGGATGCGGGTATGACGGGGTTAGTTATAACCGCCAAGCATCACGACGGTTTTTGCCTCTGGCCTTCGAAGTATACGGAGCATTCGGTAAAAAATTCTCCATGGCGGGAAGGCAAGGGCGACCTGATAAGGGAACTACGCCAGGCATGTGATGAATATGGTTTGAAGCTGGGAATTTATCTTTCGCCCTGGGACAGAAACAGTTCAGTATATGGCACGCCGGAATATATCACCTATTACCGTAACCAGCTGCGTGAACTGCTTACGGAATATGGTGACATTTTTGAAGTGTGGTTTGATGGTGCAAACGGCGGAGATGGTTATTATGGAGGGGCAAGGGAAACACGCCGTATTGACAACCGCACTTACTACGACTGGCCCAATACCATCCAGATAGTGAGAGATTTGCAACCGAATGCAGTAATGTTCAGTGATGCAGGCCCTGATGTGCGGTGGGTTGGAAATGAAAAGGGGATAGGCAGTCTGACAAACTGGTGTTTGCTGAACAGGGACGAGATGTATCCGGGCGGACCTTTTGCAAAGATACTCGGCCAGGGTCATGAAGATGGTAAATACTGGGTTCCGGCAGAAGTGGATGTCTCAATCCGACCCGGCTGGTTCTGGCATGCCAGAGAAGATACAATGGTAAAGTCGCCTGAGAAACTGCTGGATATTTACTATACGTCTGTGGGCAGAAATTGCAACCTGATACTGAATGTGCCACCCGATAAGAGAGGGCTGATTCATGAAAACGATGTAAAATCGCTTCTGGGATTTAAGGAACTTCTCGACAGGGAATTTGCAAATGAGCTTGCCCGTGGGAAGAAAGTCTCTGCCTCAGATACAAGGGGAAGGAAGTTTTCACCTGCAAATGTTAATGATGGTGATCCTGAAACCTTCTGGGCAACAAATGATAATGTGACTTCAGCAGATATAACTATAGATTTAGTTAAAGAAACCGAGGTGAATCGTATTCTTATGCAGGAGTATATAAAGCTGGGACAGAGGGTACAGGAATTCAAAGTTGAAGCATTATCCGATGGAAACTGGAAAGAAGTTGTAAAAGGGACAACAATAGGTTACAGGATAATAAGAAAATTTCCCACCATTAAAGCTTCAAAGATTAAGGTAACTATTATTAGATCTAAAGCTTGCCCGGTAATTTCCAATATAGAACTATACAGGGCGCCGGGTGATTGAATTTATCGTATTTATTTTTGGGGCACTCCTACTGTTTGTGCAAGGAGAATCACCTGATTTGATTTCAGACCCATCTCTGGTGCCAGTTTCTCCTTTGGAACAAGTCCGCGCACCACGCAACCCAGGTTGGCAGAGGCACAGTAGAGGTAAACATTTTGTGCTATAAATCCGCAGTTTGCATACGACCACCAGAGGTCTGCGTCAGCAATTTTATCCCCTTCCTTTTTTCCGGTTTTGCCCATATCAGCGACATACACAAGGTTAACGGGTGCCTTACCTACAAAGTCCTGGGTGCCTGTCAGGCTACGGATGTCGCGGTTATGAATCTGTTTAAGTTTGTTATTTTCAGCGTCGTAAAGATAGAGTCCGCTTTGCAGGGTTACATATACATCTATTTCTTGAATATTTCTTGCGGATGGGGCAGTGCGTTTCTTTTCCTCAGGACGGTTGATACCCCATGCTGCCCAGAGAAGGTCTGATAGTTGCTGCAGTGATAGAGTTTCGCCTGTAAAAGTGCGGGTTGTCTGACGTTCATTAAGGGCCTGCATCAAAGGTTTTCCGCCCTGTTTAATGGGTGGGGGGAGAAGGATGTCCTGTGCTGAAATTACTGTAACAATAGAACAGGACAGAAGTACTGTTAAAAGTCTGATCTTAACTGAACTTTTCATGGCTTTAATATTTTATGAACTTTAAGATATGCTTAGAAAATCTACTCCTCTACCCTGAACATTTTAGCAATTTTCACTACTCCATTTACTTTTGCCGTGAGGCTTTTCCAGTCTTTCTTCTGTACTATTTCCTTAGTAATAAGGTTGGAGCCTATTCCCACGCAAGTAACACCGGCTTCGAACCATTCCCTGAGGTTTTCAAGAGTAGGTTCCACACCGCCGGTAGGCATAATGCTTGTCCATGGGCATGGACCTTTGACTGCCTTCACAAAATCTGGTCCGCCGGTTGCGAGTCCGGGGAATATCTTCACTATCTCAGCGCCAAGTTCTTCAGCCTGGTTTATTTCAGACAGGGAACCGCATCCGGGTATCCAGAGAATCTTTCGTCTGTTGCATACTTTTGCCATCTCCGGGTTCAGGATAGGCGATACGATAAAGTTGGCACCTGCCTGGATATATATAGCTGCTGTGGCTGGGTCAACCACCGAGCCGGCACCGAGTATCATATCGGGTAACTCTTTCGAAGCCCATTTGTTGAGCTCACTGAACATCTCATTTGCAAAATCGACACGGTTGGTGAATTCAAAAACCTTTATGCCACCGTCGTAAATAGCTTTTATAACATTCTTGCAAATATCTGTATCTTTATTATAGAAGATGGGCACAACGCCCGTCTCACGCATTTTAAGAATAACATCAATTCTGCTAAAACGTGCCATAACTATAATGTTGTGTTACAAATGTACCTAAAATAGTTTTAAAAGAAAGAGGATTTAAACAGGAGAGAGACATTAAAGGATGAGGTAAAAGAATTTTTTTACCTTTATGCCATTACACCCCTTATTATATTTTTATGGCACTGAACTATATCTGGATAGCATTTTTTCTTATTGGCTTTCTGGTGGCTCTCGGGCAACTGATATTCGCTGGTAATACTCAGATATTCAACGAACTGGTTAATGCAGCCTTTTCAAATGCAAAGACGGGCTTCGAGATTTCGCTGGGGCTTACCGGTGCTCTTACATTATGGATGGGTCTGATGAAGGTTGGTGAGAAAGGTGGAGTGGTATCAATACTGGCAAAAATTACAGGTCCGCTTTTCAGAAGGCTCTTCCCCGGTCTACCTGCTGGACACCCTGCTTATGGCTCCATCATGCTGAATATTGCTGCCAACATGCTTGGACTGGATAATGCAGCAACACCTATGGGGTTGAAGGCAATGAGCGAAATGCAGGAGGTAAATCCCAGAAAAGATACTGCTTCCGATGCGCAAATAATGTTTCTGGTTTTGAACGCTTCAGGGCTAACAATAATTCCCGTTAGCATAATGGTATACAGGTTTCAGCTGGGCGCGGCAAATCCCTCAGATATTTTTATTCCGATTCTCATTTCTACTTTTATCTCGACAATTGCCGGTTTAATCGCAGTGGCTGTGGTACAGAAAATCAATCTTTTCGACAGGGTAGTGCTGGCTTATCTGGGTGGAATCACAGCAATAATTGCAGGAATTATTATTTATTTCAGTACTCTTTCTAAAGATCAGATAACTGAGGTTTCGACACTTGCAGCGAATTTTACACTTGTTCTGATAATTATCAGTTTCATTGTTCTTGCAATGCTGAAGAGAGTGAATGTTTATGAAACTTTTATAGAAGGTGCGAAAGAAGGTTTCAATATTGCAGTGAAGATAATTCCTTTTCTTGTAGCGATACTTGTTGCTATTGGTATTTTCAGGGCATCGGGGGCGATGGATTTCATTATATCGGGTTTTGCTGCCTTCTTCAGCTGGCTTGGGGTTGACACTGAATTCACCAAAGCGTTGCCTGTTGCTTTCATGAAGCCTCTCAGCGGCAGTGGGGCGCGCGGACTTATGGTTGATGCCATGACAACCTATGGTGCCGACTCATTTGTAGGCAGGCTGGCATGTACCATGCAGGGAGCCACCGACACCACATTTTATATCCTGGCAGTCTATTTCGGTTCGGTGGGTATAAAAAATACCCGCCATGCAGTAGGATGCAGCCTTATAGCCGATTTTGCAGGTATAGTGGCGGCAATTTTTGTGGCTTATCTCTTCTTCGGATAAATTAGTCCTCTGCTCTATAGGGTTCGCGAGAAATGTATGTAACCAATTTAGTTAAATATCATTTCTCGCATACATACCACATATCACTTTCAATGTCATGCTTAAGAATAAATATTTCCCCGCAGGAAGTCTCCACCCTGAAATAATTTGTTACCGGAAATTCAGGATTCAGATCCCCCTGATACCATCTGTCAATAACTTCTTTAACCTCGTATCTTTTGTTGCTTAGAGTAAATGCCCGCGGATATTCATCAGCCCTGTAACCCGCATAGCATTCTACCGAAACAGGAATAAACTTCATCATACCAGCGCATCAACCACATCGTTCATGAGTTTCAGCGTTCCCTCTACAGGATCGCCTCCAGCTTCATATTCAAGAGAAATCCAGCCTTTGTATCCGTATTTATTCAGAATGCTCACGCACTTAGCAATATCAACATCGGGGAATCGTGTCCAGCGTTTCGCATGAATCATCGTTGTAGCCCGCGGAACGAGTATATCAAGTCCGTTATATAGCATATATTCGTGCTCCCAGTTGCAGAAGTCGGGCGATGCCTCGCACCACGGACTGTTGACTTCATTGAGGATGATGATAATATTTACCGGATCCGCTGCAAGACCCCAGTGATTTTCGATGGTCACCTTAACGCCCACCTTTCCGCCATAATCAGCCAGCTCCTTGAATGATTCGATTGCATTCTTCAAATAAGGAACAATTTCGTTGTTGCGCGGATAACCGCCTTCAATGACGGAAGCAGGTATTATCTGCGGTCCACCAGTATTCACCCGCATCGATTTTGCGCCAATCTGTTTTGCAGCATCGAGCCATATCTTGCCCACCCTTATGCCTTCTTTACGTAATACCTCATTAAGGTCGGCCAGATTGCGCGGAGCATTATTGGAGATATGCACTGCCGTTACGCCTGCCGAAACCATCTTTGAAACAAGCTGGTCGAGCCAGCGCTTGCCGGAGGCAGATGAGGGATCAAATTCGCCAGGCCTTACCTGATTGTTCCTCTCAATACGGGTAAACATCGAGTCATCCGTGAAGTCACCAAAAAGAGACGACCACAGGTCCATGGTGTTGACACCCGGGTAAATCTTCTTTGTAAACTCAGGAAAATCAAGGAGAGTTATCTCCCCATATTTTTCCTTAAGCTGACGTGTCTCGGGCCTTTCAGGCATCTGACCTGACGTCCGGCGCTTGAACAGCTGGTTGACGGCATAACTGTTGGATGAGATCTGCTTAAGCTTCTCTTCTCTTGTCCTCACTTTTGTTTTCTTTTTGCTTTGCTGATCAGGCTCCGCTGAAAAAGAAGGCAATGACAGCCCAACAGCTCCAAGTGCGACATATTTCAGAAATTCGCGTCGTCCTTCAGGATGAGAAGTTTGCTTCAGTATTTCTCCGGTAATCTTTTTCATGACTTTAAGAATTAAATTTTTGTAAAAATAAGACCTTATATTTATTTTTAGAAATTCTGGTTAATTCATTTATCTGATATTTAAATTATGAATTCATGGAGTAAAATTTTACTGGTTATTTTCTTTGTTTTTTACGGCTTTTTATCTTATTCGCAATCGTGGATCAGAATCAATCAGCTCGGATATCTTCCGGAATCGGTAAAGGTGGCGGTTTTGATATCTGAGGATGATATTAAGATAAAGGGATTTTCGCTCTGTGATGCCGAGACAGGGAAGGTTGTTTTCAGGGGGAAAGCAGAGTTATACAATGGAGAGTACTGGGGAATGGAGACGGCTACGAGATTAGATTTCTCGTCTTTTGAGAAGCCCGGCAAATACTTTTTGAAAGTTGATGACATAAAATCACCTGTTTTCCGGATAGCTTACGATGTTTACAGGGGGACTTCCGACTATGTTCTTCGTTATATGCGTCAGCAAAGGTGTGGGTACAACCCCTTTCTGAAGGATTCGTGCCACACCTTTGACGGTTTCATTGTGGATCATCCAGCAAAGACGGGTGAAGTAATTGATGTAACAGGCGGATGGCACGATGCCAGTGATTATCTGCAATATTTGCCCACATCAGCAAATGCAGTCTATCAGATGCTTTATGCCTGGATGAAAACGCCAGAAGTTTTCGGCGATGAATATGATGCAAACGGTAATCCTGGACGTAATGGTATACCTGATGTTCTGGATGAGGCCCGTTGGGGACTCGACTGGCTGCTGAAGATGAATCCTGCAAAAGGAGAGATGTACAACCAGATTGCAGATGACCGTGATCACAGAGGATTCAGACTGCCAAATGAAGATACTGCAACTTATGGTTTCGGAAGATACAGGCCTGTTTATTTTGTGACCGGAAAACCGCAGGGACTTGGACGTTATAAAAACCGTACAGAAGGTGTCTCATCCACTGCAGGAAAGTTTGCTTCAGCCTTTGCACTTGCATCGCAGATTTTTAAGGATAAAGATGATTCTCTCTCGCGTGTTTTAAAATTAAAAGCAACGGAAGCTTATGAATTTGGTCTGACCGATTTAGGAACAACCCAGACAGCCTGCTATCTCTCTCCATATTTCTATGAGGAGGATAATTACACTGATGACCTTGAACTGGCGGCCTGGGAACTCTTCAGGCTGGCAGGCGATTCGGCATATCTTGGAAATGCCGATTACTGGGGCTCACTGGAACCGGTTACGCCATGGATAGAAAAGGATACGGTACGCCATTATCAGTTTTATCCGTTTCTGAATATGGGACATGTAAACCTTGCTCTTTCGGATACACGATATGCCTCGAGATACAGATATTTTATGCGCAAAGCTCTTACCATTTTAAACAGCCGCCGGACAGATGATCCTTTTCAGGTTAAGGT
>JBASIK010000228.1:0-45445 GCA_049654745.1 Bacteroidales bacterium | reverse complement strand
AGCTAAGTTTGATTATGTTTTCACCGATGGCATGACATTCTTCGATTCCAAAGGAAGACGGAACAGAATATGGCTGAAGGAAGAAACATGGATAGAGGATGAACAAAAATTTATGGATTATCTGGTTCGAACTATTGTCAAAATCCTGAATGAAGAGCCAATAAATATTTATGTCAATCCCACTTTTCTGCCTGAACAGATGGCTGACAGGTATGATTATTTCTGGACTGATAAAAGGATGGATGCTGTTATAGAGGCGGCAAAGAAAAACAATATCGCAATTGAAATCAACAACCGGTACAGGATACCTTCCGAGAAGTTTATCCGCAGGGCAAAAGCTGCAGGGGTCAAGTTTACCATTGGCACAAATAATGCCAACTCCAGATTCGGAAGAGCCGAATATGCCCTGGAAATGATAAGGAAATGCGGCCTTACGGAGTCGGACTTCTGGAAACCTGTAAAGAAAAACCGAACAGTGGTC
This sequence comes from Bacteroidales bacterium, assembly GCA_049654745.1. Lineage (GTDB taxonomy): Bacteria > Bacteroidota > Bacteroidia > Bacteroidales > VadinHA17 > LD21. The sequence continues at coordinate 44,964 of JBASIK010000228.1, read as the reverse complement.
ACAATTATTGATGATAAATTTTATATCAATGGCCAGGTGACTTATCCGGGCAGGTACTGGAAAGGGAACAGGATTGAAGGATTGCTGATGAATTCGAGAATGGTTCAGGGTATTTTTGACGACCTGAACCCTGAAACAGCCCGAAGATGGGTATACCCCGATACCCGTGTGTGGGATCCGGATAGAAACACCAGGGAGTTTGTCTTAAACATGAAAAAATGGTATGACCATGGACTCCTTGCTTTTACAATTAACCTGCAGGGAGGAAGCCCAACAGGATACTCACAGGAACAACCCTGGCATAACTCGGCATATAATGCCGATGGCAGCCTGAGACCGGAATATATGAAACGTCTTGAGAAAATTCTTAACCGTGCCGACGAACTGGGAATGGTGGTGATTCTGGGACTATTCTATTTCGGGCAGGATGAGCGACTTAAAGATGAAGCCGCCATCCGAAACGCTATTGATAATGTACTGAACTGGCTATTTGTAAGAGGCTATAAAAACATTCTCATAGAAGTCAATAATGAATGCAACGTGAAATATGACCACGATGTGCTAAAACCGGACAGAGTCCACGAACTTATCGAACTAGTGAAACAGAAAAACAGGGGAGGATTCCGTTATTATGCCGGGACAAGCTACGGAGGTGGATTTATCCCCCTTCCCAACGTTGTGAAGTCATCAGATTTTATCCTCATTCACGGCAACGGTGTCTCAAATCCCGACAACATCCTTGCAATGGTCAACAAAACGAGGGCAGTGGCAGGCTACACCCCAAAACCTATACTGTTCAACGAAGATGACCATTACGACTTTGATAAGGAGTGGAATAACTTTGTGGCAGCAATTAAAGGATATGCTTCATGGGGTTATTTTGACTACAGAATGAAAGACGAACCTTTTGAATGCGGATACCAGAGCGTGCCGGTTGACTGGGGTATAAACTCCGACAGGAAAAAAGCATTCTTTGGCCTGCTGAAGGAGATAACAGGATTCTAAGGTAAGTTGGGAAAGATGGATTTCGATTATTGAATTGAATAGAGAGTGTTAAAAACAAAAGTGATTATTATTATCGACGAATTATGAAGAAATATTTCTCAAATCTGGTTGTAGTGCTTACTCTGATTTTGTTTTCTACAGCATGTTCTGAAGATGCTTCTGCACTTTACACAGGTCAGGTGCCTGATCATCCCAGAATTCTTCTTCTGAAAGGTGAAGAAAATCAGGTAAAGGCGAATATTAATACAGAATATTACTGGAAGATAGTTCACGATATGATTATTACTGAATGTAACGCTATCATCAGCAATCCTCCCGTTGAGCGAATACTTATCGGCAGAAGGCTTCTCGATAAATCACGTGAAGCACTCAAACGGATTTTTTATCTGTCGTATGCATACCGGATGACCGGCAACAGGGCATTCCTCGACCGTGCAGAAAAAGAGATGCTTGCCGTATCGGCTTTTACCGATTGGAACCCTTCGCATTTTCTCGATGTGGCCGAAATGACAATGGCAGCGGCCATAGGCTACGACTGGCTATATGAGTCGTTATCAGAAAACACCAGGCAGGTTGTGCGGGATGCCATAATAAATAAAGGACTTAAACCTTCTCTCGATTCAAAATATAACAGCTGGCTCAGAGCCACACATAACTGGAATCAGGTATGTAATGCCGGCATGACGTATGGTGCACTTGCAATATGGGAATACGATTCTACCCTTGCTTCGAGCATAATAAGCAGAGCATGTGAATCTATCCTGCTGCCTATGGAGGATTACAAACCCGATGGTGCATATCCTGAAGGCTACGGATACTGGGGATATGGCACAAGCTTCAATGTGATGTTCATCAGCGCATATGAAAAAGCCTTCGGAAAGAAATTCGAATCACCAGCCACGGAAAGTTTTCTGAAGACTGCCTATTATATGGTAAATATGTCGGGCCCGACCGGTCAATGTTTCAACTATTCCGACAACGGTTCAGGTACCGGGCTGCACCCTGCAATGTTCTGGCTGGCTTCACGGCTTGGCGATTATTCGGTACTTTACGAGGAACTGAAATTCCTCGGGCAGATGAAAAGGGCAAGCGACAGACTTCTCCCTGCGATGATGATCTGGAATGCCGGGATAACTAAATCATTAGTTAAAGAACCTGTCAGGCTGATGTGGAAAGGCGGTGGGAAAAACCCTGTTGCACTGATGCGTACATCATGGAGCAACCCTGATGCCATATTTGTCGGGTTTAAAGGAGGCTCCCCGCGAGTAAACCACGGCCATATGGATGTAGGTTCTTTTGTGATGGAATCGGAAGGAGTGCGCTGGGCAATGGACTTCGGTGCCCAGGATTACAATTCCCTCGAACAGAAAGGCGTCGACCTGTGGAATATGTCGCAGAACTCACAGCGCTGGGAAGTGTTCAGATATAACAATTTTGTACATAACACATTAACCGTTAACGGCCAGCTCCAGCGAGTCGATGGCAAGGCAGAGATGATATCATCATCCAGTAACCTACAATTCATGAATGCCATTATGGACCTTGCTCCTGTCTATAGCGGCCAGTTGACAGCAGCAAAAAGGGGAGTGGCAATACCAGATAATAAATATGTAATTGTAAGGGATGAAATTCAACCTGCATCAGATAATACAACTGTAAGATGGACCATGCTCACATCTGCTTCAGTAAATATCACTGGCCCGGGTATGGCTGAACTTACAAAAAACAACAGGAAACTGATTATTAAGGTCAACCAGCCAGCCTCTGTAACAATGAAGACATGGTCAACCGACCCGCCACACGATTATGACGCCCCTAATCCGGGTACAATACTGGTTGGTTTTGAGATTGTAGTCCCGGCAGGCAAAACAACCCCGGTAGAAGTTTTTCTTATCCCCGGAAATACTGACCCTTCATCCGTAACAGGAAAAGGCGAACTTAAAAACTGGTCTGCAGATTTTAAATAATAGAATAATTTTTATAAATTGCTTATAAAATTCTGGAATGAAGTTCCTGTTATTGATAATAATTCTGATAAGTACAGTTTCTGCTTTCCCTCAGAAAGTAGACAGTATTAAGGTAGAACAGGCAGGGGATTTTATAAAAATAAGGTACAAAATTCTCAATTCAACACCTGATCAATTTTTCAGGGTAATGGTTCTTTGTTCAATCAACGGTGGCCTGAACACAGAACTCAAAAGCGTTACAGGTGACGTAGGAGATATGATCCCAGGCGGTAAAGATGAATACTGGGCTGTATGGGACGTACTTAAAGATGTTGATGAACTGAAATCTGCAGAATTTATTGTCAGGGCAGAATTAATAAGTAAACCGGAAGCCCCAAGGTCGGTGAAGAAAACAGGTGAAAAGAATTTCAGTCTTATGGTATCAGGCCAGATGCCCCAGTTAAGTGTTGGAGGAAGATTCAGTTATATGGCAAAGGCAGGATTTTCAGTACAATTTTTATACGGTAAAGCAGATATAAATCCCGGCTCACAGTTTACCGGTAAACCAAACCTTTCCAGAATAAGCTTCGATTTCACAAAAAGAATTGCAAACAAGGAAAAGATCAAATTGCATCTTTTAACGGGAATTTCTATAGGGCAGGCAGTTATTGAAGACCATTACGAGGGAGAAGTTACTTATCCGGTTCATTTTGTACCAGGCGCTGAAATTGGAACGGCTTTTTATATAGGCAGTACAGCATTTTCAATAACTTTTTCGAGATTACTGGTTGGCCTGACCGAAGAAGGTTTTGCTTTGAGCCAAAAAAACCTGTTCACATTAAGTTTGGGCTTCAGATTTAAATAGTTGGTTTAATATCAAGGGAAAAAAATTGTAGAAAAAATGAAAAAATTAATATTTCTACTTTGTGCCATATGGTTCACCTGTTCCGTCTTGGCCCAGATATCAGAAGGCAAATCGGGTGTGAAACAGTTTAATATATCAAAAAAGGCATCAGAGCTATCAAAAATTAAAGATGAAACAAGAACAGTTTCTGATACCAGACCACCAGTAATAACCGTTCTCTCACCGGAGATTCAGTCAGATTCATTGATCAAAACAAATTCCAAAATACTCACTATTAAAGGTAAGGTTGAAGATGAAGGAGGCATATTTGAAGTAATTGTAAATGGTACCGAGGCGAAAGTCGGTGCAGATGGTACTTTTTTTGCAGAAATACCAGTTGCAATCGGGAGAAATACCATAAAAATACAGGCTGCTGATGTTGCACTGAATAAAAGTCTTATATCGTTTCAGGCCGAACGTTCAGCAGCTGAAATCAGTGAGGCAATAGTTTCTGAGCCTCCCAAACCTGCGAATACATATTCAATTGATTTCATTAACCCTGAATCGCAATCAGTTGTAACACCTTCAGACAAGTTCAACCTTAAGGTATGTATAAAATCAACAGCACCAATAGATAAAATACTGGTCACGAGAAACGGTACATTCCTGACAGGATATCTTTCAAAACAGATAAGACCATCAGCTGACTGTGCATTCCTGATTGACGAAATTGTTCAGTTAAGGCTTGGCTTTAACGATATCAAACTGGAACTTTATGCATCAGATGATACAATATCTAAAAATATTACAATTGAATACAGCCTTTACGCTGCAAAGAACTACGCACTTCTGATAGGGAACGAAAAGTATGATGATCCAGCCATCACTGAATTATCTCAACCCGTCAGAGATGCCACTGAACTTTATAACGTACTAACCCAGGATTATAACTTCGACCCCGGGAATGTAATTTTTCTTAAGAATCCTACAAAAGCTGATATAATTGGTACGCTTCACCAGCTCAGGTCAAAAATAAAACCTGAGGACAATTTCCTGATTTTTTATGCAGGCCACGGATTCTGGGATGAAGGAATGGGTGTCGGTTACTGGTTGCCCAGAGATGCCGCCAAAAACAATCCGGTTAACTGGTTGCCAAACACAGATCTCACAAACTATCTGGGGGCAATTAAAAGCAAACATACTCTGCTGATTGCTGATGCCTGCTTCAGTGGGGGTATATTTAAAACAAGAACAGCCTTCAGCAATGAATTCGCAATTGAAATGCTCTATCAACTGAACAGCCGAAAAGCCATAACAAGTGGCACCCTCACCGAGGTACCCGATAGAAGCGTATTTTTCCAGTACCTGATAAAAAACCTTAAAGAAAATACAGCAGATTATCTCTCATCTGAGGAACTCTTCTCAAAAATGAGAATGGCAGTAATCAATAACAGTGAAAATGTACCGCAGTTCGGAACAATACAGAACGTGGGTGATGAAGGGGGGGACTTTATTTTTATTAAAAGGAAAAAATAAAACCGTAAAATGTTCAAAGTGAGAACCGGCGTTTTCCCGGTTTCAGTTTTCCTGACATTAGTTATATCTGCAGTAGCCTGTATAAAGCACACCGGCAATTCATATAAAGACAAAAACTTTACATCCGTTTTCAGGAGAAATACAGGCTGGATTGCGGGAGACGGAGCTTTTTCTATTCCACTGCCTGATAACAGATCGCTGTGGGTATTCGGTGATTCATATATAGACTGCTTTGATTCCCTGACTGGCACCGTACCCTGCCTCTTTCAGGCAAGAAACGCCGCAGCGATAATCGGAAATAGCCCTCCTTTTAAATTCAGTACCTTATACAATAATTCCGGAACAGGTTCCTTCTTCGAATTCGGAGGTGACAGAAACTACTGGTTCTGGCCCGAATCCGGATTTTGCTATAATGATACAGTTTTTGTTTTCCTTGCAAGAATAAAAAGTACAGGTCAACAAGGAATGTGGGGATTTGAAAGGGTTGATTCGGCTTATGTTGCAAAAATACATCTTTCTGATCCTGAAACAGTTTATTATTCAACCTTGCCTTCAATGGCAAATATTGATTTTGGCTGTTCAGTCGTAATCCATTCCGACGGTTATAATTATGTTTACGGAATCAGGTCCAACGGCTTCGGTAATGATCTTTATATTGCCCGGTTCAAACCCGATTCACTATTTTTTCCATGGCAGTTCTTTGATGGCAACGGCTGGACATCAGACATTGACAGAATCAGAAAAATATACGACGAATTCACCGCTTCATTCAGTGTAACGAAGATTAATAACAAATTTATTCTCATTACAACTGAATTCAGTGTTGACTGCGACCAGGGGAGGAATATTTTTGCAATGGTTTCAGATAAGCCCTATGGCCCTTTTGTTGATAAAAAGGTATTATGGCAGGTTGATGATACAATAAACGGACACTGGCCGATGTTCTATGCTGCATCGGCTCACCCTGAATATGATAATGGCAGAAACGAACTTCTTGTAACCTATTGTATCAATGGGTACGGTAAATGCATCGAAAGTTGTATAAATGGCAGAATGAACCCCGATTTCTATAGGCCAAAAGCTATAAGAATTCCGTTTAAGTTATTGATGTAATAATCAGATAATTACCATGTTTAATATCAAAACAGTTTTACTTAACATCATCACATTTTCATTAATTGTTTTTTGCAGATGTTCAAGCCACAATCATATCAACCGCTATGCCCTCGTCAACCGTCATAACATTGAAATTACAACCATCGACAGCCTCAACTCCCTCTCTGTCGGTAATGGCAGGTTTGCTTTTACCGTTGATATTACAGGGCTTCAGACTCTCCATGAATATCACTCAAAGGGCATTCCGCTCGGCACCATGGCCGACTGGGGCTGGCACAGTGCAATAAATACCGGAGGATATTCACTTCAACAGGTTTACCGTACATGGGAAGTCCATGGCCGCAAGGTTGACTACGTGCACAGATACTCCGACCCGCGCGACTCTCTGAGATACAGAGCTTCCGAATGGTTGAGGGAAAACCCGCATAAGATCCATCTCGGCATGATAGGCTTTGATTTTTCAACCTCTGCCAGACCATTCATTGAACTGATCAAAAAACCCCATCAGAAACTTGATCTCTGGAAAGGGGAAATTGAAAGCGATTTCGAAGTTGAAGGGAAAAAAGTGAAGGTAAAAACTGTCTGCCATCCTGAGTTTGACATGGTTTCAGCAGAAATTTCCTCAGCCCTCCTATCTGAAAGAAAAATCAGAATCAGAATTCAATTTCCACTTGGAGTGCCGGGACAGACTGCTTACGACTTCAGCAAGCCCGATAAGCACACAACGGAGATCCTCTCTGAAACAGATACAACAGTTCTTTTCAGACGCAGGCAGGATGAGGATGTGTATTATGTAAAGCTTTACAAGCCACATTCGGTATTTATAAAGGGTGGGGAGAGCCATCTATTTTACCTTGAAGCACAACCTGGCGACACACAGCTTGAGTTTTCATGCCTTTTTTCGAAGGAAGACCCTGATGACTCAGCCCTGCCAGGCTTCAGCGATACAGAGCTGGCTTCGGCTTCTTTCTGGAGAGATTTCTGGAGCACCGGCGGTGCAGTCGATTTTTCAGAATCTACCGACCCGCGCGCCACTGAACTGGAGAGAAGGGTTATCCTTTCCCGGTATCTTACCAGGATACAATGTGCAGGCGACTATCCGCCAGCCGAAACAGGACTTACATATAATACATGGTACGGTAAGTTTCACCTGGAGATGCACTGGTGGCACGGTGTCCATTTTGCCCTGTGGCAGAAAGGAGAGATACTTGAAAACCAGATGAAGTATTATGAAAAGATTTACGATAAAGCTCTTGCCACTGCGCGCCACCAGGGCTACGACGGGGTTAGGTGGCCAAAAATGACCGACCCTCAGGGAAATGAAAGCCCGAGTAACGTGGGGCCATACCTGATCTGGCAGCAACCTCATTTCATTTATTTCGCCGAACTGCTTTACCGGAATGCAAAAAGTGAAAAGGATAAAAAAGCTGTTCTTGAAAAATACAAAGACCTTCTTTTTGCAACAGCTGATTTCATGGCATCATACGCATGGTACGACAGCACAGGTAACAGGTATGTTCTGGGTCCGGCTCTTATCTCAGCCCAGGAGAGCCTGAGGCCCGAGACTACCATCAATCCTACGTTCGAACTTGTTTACTGGTACTGGGGACTGAAGACTGCTCAGCAATGGGGAAAGCGTCTTGGCCTCGCGCCCAGCATACATTATGCTGAAGTGCTTAAGAAATTGTCACCGCTGCCTGTGAAAGACGGTTTATATCTATGCTCGGAAGATACCCGGGATACATGGGAAAATCCACGCTATAAAAGCGACCATCCCATCATTGCAGGAATAGCCGGCATGATTCCTGAAACCCCTCTGGTGGATAAAAAGATCCTTGAAAACACACTCGACACCATTCAGAAAGTGTGGAACTGGAACACAACATGGGGATGGGACTTTCCGCTGCTGGCAATGTCGGCTGCAGCTACAGGCCGGCCGGAGCAGGCTATCGACTTTCTGCTTATGGACGCTCCAAAAAACAGATACCTTCTCAACGGGCATAACTTCCAGGATGCAACAAGGTTGATGATATACCTGCCAGGTAATGGTGGATTGCTTACAGCAGTTGCTTATATGTGCACCTCCGGCAGCTTTCCCGGGAACGGAAAATGGAAAGTGCGCTGGGAAAACCTGAACTCATTATAGAGCTCAATAAAAATACCCTGTAAAACCTCCGGGTCTGTAATGTGTGCCTTGTGCTAAAAATATAATTGCCACAAGGGTTAACTACTTCATTTTGTGCACTCTTACCCAGTCGACAAATACCGTATCGGGAAAGACTGATGTCGAATCGGGGTTGCCGGGCCATGAGCCGCCTATTGCAAAGTTCAGCAATATGTAAAAGGGCTGATGAAACTCATGAGTACTGTTCACACTGTCTTTTATGCTTATCCCGAAATATCTCTGACCGTCAACCAGCCACACCAGAGAGTCGGGAGTCCAGTTTACGGCATAAACATGATATTCCCTTACATCGCAGGGGATTTTTCCTCCTGAGCTTTTATGATTACGGTTCTCATCTTCCCAGTGTGCTGTGCCGTGGAGAATGAGCGTACTGTTGATATGCTCCATTATATCTATTTCTCCGCACTCGGGCCATCCTACCTGAGGCCTGTTTTTTCCCATCATCCAGAAGGCAGGCCACTTTCCCTGCCCCACAGGTAGCTTCATCCTTGCCTCAATGAGACCGTACTGGAAATAATGCTTCCCTTCAGTATTGATACTTGCCGAAGTATATTCAAAACCTTCCCATGGCTCTTTCCTTCCTATAAGCATCAGGTTACCATTTTTAACTACGGCATTCTCCTGTCTCCTGTAGGTGTAATACTGAAGCTCCCTGTTTCTTATGTAGCCAACTTCGTATCCCCATTTGGTTGAGTCGGGAAGACCCGTATAATTGAATTCGTCCGACCAGATAATATCACTCTTTTCCTGTTTGCAGGAAATAAAGGCCAGAAAGAAAATTGGCAGAAAAACTGTCTTTTTCATTGTTGAAGGATTTAATCATTCCGTTTATTGTCTAAAATTAAAAAAATTACCTGACAGATTTGGTTATGAAATTATTTGAGGAAAATTATTTTTTCTGCTGATTCAGGCTCATAAACCTGAAGGTCACGTTTCCAATGTTGTCGGGCTTACCTTTTTCTGCTTTTGATATTGAACCGGTCATCCTTCCGTTTTTGCCCGGTTCAACCCTGATTTCTCTCCATGAGAAAGCACCTTTTTCATAATCAAATGTCTCACCATCGTCGTCGTAAAGCAGGTAGTGTCCCTCTTTTGTTCCGTAATGCCGTATTTCGAGATCATATTTCTGCCCTGCAGCCGGAGCCTTTGAATATGGTGGCATCATAGGGATTATACCGCCATCTTTTACGAAGACAGGTATTCGGTTCAGTCCGGGAGTGACAGTTATTATTTCGCCGTTACCTGCATATTCTCCGGTATAAAAATCGTACCAGTTGCCTTTCGGCAGAATGACTTTTCTTGATGTTTGTCCGGCGAACAGGGGAGCCACCAGAAGATATTCTCCAGCCATATACTGGTCTTTTATTTCTCCTCTTAATGCTTCGAGATATGGATTATCTTCCAGGTTGGCATTTTTTATTTCCTCTGTCTCCACCGGGTTAAAACCTTCCTCGAGTACCATGCTTCTGAATGGTGGCATTCCATCGTAATGGTATTTCGCAAATTCGGTATAGAAGTATGGTATAAGTTGCATCCGCAGGTATGCGTAAAATCTAACATCATCTTCAACTTCCGGGAACGACCAGGGTTTTGTACCTGAAGCCCATGCATTGATCATAGCCATAGGAGAGAAGCAGACAGTTTGGAATCTTCTGATCCACTCTTCAGCTGTTTTCGAGCTTCTCACCTCAGGTGTCCATAAAACGCCACAGAAGCCACTGTTGATAAGAGCAGTAATAAAATCTTCATGGCTGTAATAGTCGTTATAGATCACATAAGGGAAAGATACCCCGCCGCCGTTTGATGCCCTTGTCAATCCCCATGTGCGGCGGTTTGCTTCGCGGAACATTTCCGATGTTATTCTCTGAAGCAGCAGACCATATGTTTGCCTCATCTGTTCGGCGCTGTTACCCGAAGGAAATATGGCTACATCGGGCCATAACCACCTGTCGTAACCGTCAACTTCGTCAATCTTGTATCCTGATATGCCAATTGAGACCTGGCTCTTCTTCAGCTGACCGGTGAATATCTCCTGTGCCTCTTTTATACTGAAATCAGGAACAATACCACCCCAAACATTATGAGAGCCTGTGTAGGGTAATATTTTTTCATAAACAGGTGATTCGGGTGATACATAAGGATTTGTCCAGAGGTTAAGCCTGATGCCTTTTTCGAGCATCGTTCTGACGAAACCTTCCGGGTCGGGGTATCTTGTTTTGTCCCATTCGAAAGTGCAAGGATAGGCTCTGCTTTGCCATCCCGGTTCCAGGCCAATAAAATCTAACGGAAAGTTATGAGCCTCAAACTCTTCTGCTTCCCTGATAACCTGTTGTGAAGTATAAAGTGTTGGTACTCTCTGGGTGAACCCGAGACCCCATCGGGGTGGCAAGGGCCCACCCCCGCAGAAGAGGTTGAAACGCCTTATTGCATCAAGGGCTGACGGCCCTGCAAAAATATATATCTCGCATCCTTCAGCAGGAACAAGAATGTCAACAGCATCTGAATAAGGAGCTGATGTCCACCGTTTGTCGGTGTTACGGTCACGTACTGCCGAGGGCTCCTGCCGGTCGCGATTAACCGACGTACCAGCCCAGACCCTTATATACCTTGCGCTGTTGATAAATACTCCGTATCCCCTGTCGGAAACATAAAACGGAACAGGTGCATGAGTGCGACCATTGTCGGTACCACCATAATGGTCGACATGAAGCGTGAGAATCTTTCCGCGTTGATAAATGGTTTTGAAATTCAGACCAAAACCAAATATTCTCTCCCCTCTTTCGAGAGGGAATTTCAGATAAACCTGCCCGTCAAAAATTCCAGCTGTAATCAGTGCAGGATCGAGGGGAAAAGGCGCGCTGCCCATTTTTTCGAGGGCATTTATGAAAGGTTTTGCCCCTGAAGCAGTAAGGAGATTGTACCTTTCAGGTGTGCCAGCCTCCGCTTTCCATATACCCGGAGCTACAGGTTCCCATCGCAGTATTTCCTGAGCTCTGGCCTGTGAAAAGCAATAAGAAAACAGCACGATTATTACGGTAAATTTTGAAATACAAACTGATAATGAATTGTTAACAGTTTTATGCATGAGAAATATGATTTAAAATATTCCTGCTGTAAGATAACTAAAATAATTTCCCATTATGCTTTTTACGAAAAATCTCAGGTTTAATCCTACTATCATGCAGCGAAAAAACATTTCAACAGTCTATTAAATATGAAAATTTTTGCCGAAAAACATGATTTAAGAGATTTTCTTGATGATGAGATTCTGGAAGGAGCTCCGTACATAATCTTTTAATCTTGCTTTGCCGGTAGAAAATAACAAATTACCGGTAACATATTGGAGAAATTAATATTATGGTGTAAGTTTGAGAACTTTAAAACGTCATGACAATGAAAAAGATATTGTTGCAAGTTCTTTTCTTCGTATTTATTTTGCCCGTTATAGCGCAGCAGAGTGTCAATCTCCGGTTGAATCCTGAGAAGAATAAAACATACCGGTTAAAATCCGTTTCACACCAGACAGTTATTCAGACTGTCAGCGGAAACCAGCAGACAGTGGAATCGGACGTCCTGTACACGATATCTCTTAAAATGCTCGATGCAACTCCTGAATTTATGGTTGCAGAAGTTCATTTTGACACATTGATTACAAAAACAAATACCATGGGGAGAGTTGAAACAATCAGCTCTGCTGATGAGGGCGATATTAAATCGTCAGAGGCTTCGAAAGTTATGTCGTACATTATGAACAAACTCAGTAAAAATGCCGTATTCGTAAAACTGAATTACGCCGGACAGCCTCTTGAAATTATCAATGCAAAGATTCTTTCGGATTTAATTCTGAAAGATACTGCTTCGATAACGCTTTCTGAGCCTGCAGCCTCCGCACTGAAAACGCAGATAATAAACACTGTAAGCGAGAATAATCTTAAAACGATGATCAAAAACTTTACATGGCATCTGCCAGCGGCACAGGTTTCAAAAGGAACTGAATGGAAAATATTTGACCAGATCAATTCAGGAGGAATGCTGCTGATGGTAAGTTCGAAATTTCGACTCGACGGTTTAAACGGAAATAATGCTCTTATTACGGTAGAGTCGGAGATAAAGGTACCTGAAAATGCACCTCCAATAAAGTCAGCCGGAGCCACAGTAACATATAACAGCCTTACCGGTATGGGTAAATCAAATATGGTGATTGATACTGAGACAGGGCTATTGGTTGAGAATAAAACCCAGACGCGCATTACAGGAAACCTCAGCATAAGCGCCCCCGGGTTCAGTATGGAGATGCCTATGGATATTAACGGAGAAACCGTTTTAAGAGCAGTTAAGTAACTAATTTTAAAAATGAAAAAATCATATATCGCTTTTATTGTAGTACTGATATTTATATCTTTTGCCACTGAAGCACAAACTCTCAAAGGGTACGTTTGCTATGAAAAGGATAAAACACCGGTACAGTTTGCTACTGTTGCCCTTCTGCAATTGCCAGATTCAGCAATAGTTACTGGTGTTATCACCCTTACCGACGGAGGATACACACTTGAGAATATAAAACCAGGGGACTACTTCGTTCGGGCAAGTTTTGTTGGGTACAGGACGGCGGGTAAGTTAGTTAATGTAGCAGGTACTGAGAAGGAAATTGTTGTTGACACCATTTACCTTGCCGAGACTACGGCAGTTCTTGATGAAATAATGGTAGTTGGAGAACGTCTGAAGGGAAAAGAAATGGTTGACCGCACTGTTTATTCAATTCCGGAAGCGGTAAGCAAATCTTCAACTAATGGATATGATCTTCTGAAAAAAATTCCTCAGGTAAATTTAGATTTCCAGAATAATATTACCCTTAACGGCAGCAGCAATTTTATCATTCAGGTTGACGGGCGTCAGCGCGACAGGGAATACCTTGCAAGGCTACTTCCATCTGATATACAAACCATTGAAATCATCAGCAATCCGGGTGGCAGATATGAAGGAAACATTGATGGAGTGATCAATATAATTCTTAAAAAAGAAGCAAGGTTCGGATTTAGCGGTAATATACTTCAGGTACTTAAACCGTTTAACAAAGTTACAAGCGTCACTCAAGGCAGCGTAGATTATTCAAAAGGCAAAATAACTTTCTATACAACGGGGTCGTTAATTGCACAGGGATTAAATATGCGCCCGGATATCCTGAGCCGCTTTGAGTCAATTGACTCAACAATAATTACAACCGGCAACGGAAAAATAAAAGTCTCACTGGGTTCGATAAACACAGGCATAGATTACTATTTAAATGAAAAAAACAATTTCAACTTTAACGTAAGTTATAAACCTATCTACCAGAATGTAATCTTTCCAAACCGTGTAACTCTCTTAAAAGGTAGTACCCCGCTTAATGAAATGTCATCAACAACAACAAACAAACTTGAAAGTAACGAGGTGGCATTTTCATTTTTTTACAGAAAGACTTTCGAAAAACCTGTAGAAGAGTTTACTGCTGAAGCCACTTATTATATTTTCAACTCTGTCACCGGAAACTCCTTCTCAAATATAACTTATCCCTACGGCAGTGATGTTATACTTGATACTTATTCGAGAATTGAGGATGATGTCAATAAACGGAGGTACTTCTCTTCCAAACTTGACTATGTTTATCCGCTCGGGATGAATGCAAAACTTGAAGCAGGATATCATTTCTATTACCAGGTGATGGATTATGATTTTAAAATTGATAATCAGCCCGGAAGCAATCTTTTCAATTATGCAGAATTAAGAAACTCTGGCTATGCAGGTGTTTCCATTAATCTTAAAAAATTCGGGTTCCAGACATCATTAAGGGTAGAGAACAGCCACATTGAGGCAGATTCTGTAACAAAGCCCGATTATTCATGTTTTCTTCCTTCAGCCAATCTGCAGTATAAGTTTTCTGCCTCACACAATATTAAACTGACATATAACCGGCGAATTAACCGCCCGGGAATATACAGCATGAATCCGAACTACAGAGTTGGACAAGCGTACGATATAACTCAGGGCAATCCCGATCTGAGGCCAGATTACCGCGACCGGCTGCAACTTACATATACATGGAATTTTGGAAGCAACTATTTTTCACCTTTTGTTTATTATGAATTTTTCTCAGACAGGACAGGCAACCGCTATTCGGTAATTCGTTCACCCATAAATGGTTCATTAACAACCTTATCAAAACCGTTTAACCTTCTTAACGGTTATGAATACGGAGGAGGAGTGAATGCTGTATTATGGTACATAAATATCAATGCAAGAATTTACAATGGCCTTTATCAGGAGTATTCGGAAGGAACATTCACTATTCCGGAGAGAGATTATTTCTCATACTCAATTACCAGCACCGCATACAAGACCCTTGATAAAAAGAAAACTGTGACAGCATTTGCCTATCTGCAATATAACGGAGTAAACATTGATGCACAGTCGAAGACATACACAAAGCCATTGTACGGTTTTGGCGGGCAATGGCAGCATAAGAACCATACAATAGGGTTATTCTGGCTTCTGCCGTTCACAAAGGAGATTGATTACCAGACGACAGAAACCACCACTCCGGTATTTGTTTCAACGAATAAAGTATTTATTGATTTTGGAAGTTGGTTTCAGTTTCAGTACATGTACAGGTTCAATAAAGGAAGAAATGTAAAGAAACTCGGGCGCAAGGTGGAAATTGAGAGCGACAGCAAGGCTACAACCATAGGGCAGTAACCCGCTCCCTTCGACTTCCCTCAGGGAGCGGTGTTCATATTCTTTTTAAGATTTCCGCCTTCACCCTTCCGCCTTTCGCCTTTTGCCTTTCGCCTTTCTCCTTCAAAATTTGTATTTCTTAAATTAACTTTTGCCCGTAGGGCATCCAGTATTATAGCAGAATGGTTAGAATAATAATTTTTTACCTCGTAGAGGTTAAAGAATCATCACCTTCCGATTTTTCTATAGAAAGTTAAACCGTAGCCAACGTTGATATAGAGTGGCATATCTTTCACAGGGGGCAATAAGAAGAAAGTTAATTTTGACTGGGCCTTCGGAGCAAGTTTTGATGCGTTTGACGTAAAACTGTTGAAGTTAATGTCGAAGCCGAAACCCGTGGCATTAAACGATGTACTTGTATTTCCGTCTTCTGAGATGGACATTACAAAGCTGGGTCTGTACGATAATTCCAGGGCGGCACCTTTCCATTTTGTTTCTGTCTTGAATTTCCCGAAGCCAAATGTATAACCTCCGTTCAGGGATATCAGAATATTTGCGCTGAATGATGAAAATTCCGTTGGACCGAACATCGGGTCAATGTTTTTTAATTCTGTTTTGGAGCCGAAGAACTGATCCATTATGGTATAACCCAGCACTCCGCTGTTCCATGTTCTTATGCCCGGCTTGAATTCAGGCACCTTAAACTTTAACAGTGTTGCCGTTATGGCAAACTGTCCGCCGAAACCGGTCATTTTTAAATCTGAATTGTTCAGACTAAGGAAAGTAGCACCGCCGATATACGACATACTCATTATTGTACCCCCTTTTTCAAGCCACTGAAGGCTTATTGTGTCAGAAGCAAGCGTCTGTGTCATTGTGTACGATACTGAAAGATCTTTCTGGTTAACTTTTGTTCTGGCGGTCATGCCGGTACCCGGTACTATTTTGCCACCAGATACAAGGGTGAGGTCCAGCATCCCACCCGGAAAGCCGGTCTCTATGTTACATACCTTGCTGGCGTCTACAACAAAAACAATCTCTCTTTTGCTTAAACCGCTTTTTACCATAACTGAAATGGGTTGTAATGCGTCAAGAGATGTTTTATAACTAAATGTTTCACCATTACGCAACCGGGCCACTTCAGTCCCATTAACGTAAACCGGCAATTTCATGGCCGAATTGAAAAGAATTTTTTTCCGTGTGATATTGATGGTAACTTCTTCCTGTGCCAGAAGAGCATAAAAGAAGAATGTTAAAATAGAAAAGAGAAATAGTTTTTTCATGATTTTGTCATTAAGATAATTAGGTACTTTGTTGCTTATGCTAATATAGTAAATAACGTTATGCGATAATTTTTATATATTTTATGAGTGATAATTTTATTCTGAAAGTTTTTTTGCAAGCCTCTCTGCAAGGTCTTCGATATCATTGCGCCGTGCTATCTTCTTAAGCCATTTTTCAGGAATGTTGTCAATTCCGTATAAGAGCCCTGCAATTCCGCCTGTTACAGCTCCGGTGGAATCGGTGTCCTGCCCAAGGTTTACCGCTTTCAGTACCGCATCACTGTAATTGTCTGTGGTAAGAAGGCACCACACAGCTGCTTCGAGTGTGTCTATAACATAACCACCGCTATGGATTTCCTCTTCAGGCAGCTCATAAATATTTCCTTTAAGCAGGCGATCGAATTTTGAGATTTCGTGATCATCAATCCCTTTCGAGGCAAGGAGCTCGGGAATCTCATTCTGAAGATTCCGATAGATGTCAAAAACATTTTCCCCTGCAAGTATTCTTTTTGCAAATTCGAGGTAGTAAAAACATGCGATTATTGACCTGATATGACGGTGAGTGATTGATGAAACGAGCCGGGTTTTTTCGAATCTTTCATCCGCAGGCTTGTCAAGCAGATAGAATACAAGAGGTGATATTCTCATCAGTGAGCCGTTTCCGTTGGAATATTTATCATCGCTTCCGGCAAGATGTGGTTCAGTTCCTTTTTTTAAACGGTATATAGCTTCGTAGGTTGTTCCTCCTACGTCAAAAACGCTGCCGTTCGCACTCCAGTATCCGGCAAAACACCACTTTACAAAATTCTCGGCAATAATTTTCAGGTCAAAGCCCTGCGTAAGTGCTTCTGCAAGGCACAATGTTAGGGAGGTGTCATCCGACCATGTCCCTGGAGGCTGGTCGTAAGCTCCGTAACCTCTCATGTCCGTTACAGGGTCTTCTTTAAGAGACTCTCTGCTGTTGTATTCTACAGGTACACCAAGAGCATCACCTGTGGCTACTCCCAGAAGCAGGGACTTGATATTTTTTTCAAGATATATCATTTCTGAAAATATGATAATTTGTTAAACCTGAAATGACTACGCAATAAAAAAACCAGTAAAATTAAATCGTTTTTATTATTGGCCTGAAATTAAGCTTTTTCAAATTTAATGTCAGTTAAAGATAAACATTTGAGAATAATACTGAAAAAATCATTGTTAACGTTAACGATATTTCAATTGTTTGATTATTTTTACATTTCAGACAATAATTATTAACCTGTAAAATATTGTTGATATGACAAGTAGAAGAGAATTCATTCAGAAAGCCGCACTTGGTTCGGCTGCCATAGCATTTAGCGCAAAGAGTTATTCCCGTATTCTTGGAGCCAATGACAGGGTACGGGTTGGAGTTGTAGGTTTTTCAGACCGTTTCAGGTCATCACTCTTTCCCGCCTTTATGGCTAATGCCAAAGACCTGAATTTCGAGTTTACTGCACTCTCCGACATATGGAGACTGCGCCGTGAGGAAGCAGATAAGTTCTTTAAATCGAAGGGCATTACTCTCAAACTTTACAGAAACAACGAGGAACTCTACAACGCGAAGGATACTGATGCAGTCATAATCAGCACTGCCGACTTTCAGCATGCGCTTCATTGTGCTGAAGCAGTGAGGGCGGGGCGTGACGTGTACGTCGAAAAACCGTTTGCTGAGACAATGGCCGACGCACGTGAGGCACTGAAAGCTGTCAGGGAAACCGGAAAAATCGTCCAGATAGGATCACAGCGCCGGAGTGCACCGAACTACATAGCTGCAAATGAGTATATCCGCTCGGGCAAGTTCGGTAAAATAGTAATGGTCGAAATGACATGGAACGTTAACCAGCCTGGCCGCTGGAGAAGACCCAATGTGGTACCTTTGCTTAAAGAGGAAGATACCGACTGGAAACGCTACCTCATGAACCGACCCTTTGAACCATTTAATGCAAGAAAATACCTTGAGTTCCGTCTCTTCTGGCCATATTCATCGGGTATACCGGGGCAGTGGATGGCACACCAGATTGATACCGTGCACTGGTTCACAGGCCTTTCACATCCGAGAAGCGTCGCAGCAAACGGTGGCATATACCTGTGGAAAGACGGACGTACAAACTTCGATACCATGACAGCAGTGATGGATTATGGTTCAGATACTGACCCGAATCTCAGCTTCCTTGTGACATATTCATCACGCTTCACCAATTCGGCAGGGGGGACAAAAGAGCTCTATTTCTCAAACGGCGGAACGCTCAACCTCGATACCAACAAGATTACTCCCGAAGGCGGACTTACCGAGAGGTATGCAAAGGAGATGAACATGAAACCTAACCTTCTTGAGCCATTCGACCTTCCCTCATTTACCGTCGAGACATCTGCAAATACGGGCGGCGACCCAATGACAACTGCCCATATGCGCAACTGGATGGAATGCGTCCGCGACCGCAAAAAACCTAACGCCGACGTTGTGGCAGGATACAACCATTCAATCGCCTGCATTATGGTTACTGCAGCACTCCGCACAGGCGAGAAAGTCACTTTCGACGAAAAAACCCAGGAAGTAATGGCCGGAGGTAAAGTGTTTCAGTATTAATGTATTATAAATCAATTATTTAAAACTACTGAAAATGAGATATTTACTGATAGCTTTCCTGGTACTTGTTAATATGGCTGCTTACAGCCAGAAAGTGAAACTGGTTCACGACGAACAGAAAAGAAAGGTGGATGTCTTTATCGGGGACAAACTCTTTACCTCGTACTGCTATCCTGCCAACCTCGAAAAACCTTTTCTTTTTCCGGTATATGCCCCTAACGGTGCAGTTGTGACAAGGGGTTTTCCACTGGAACCGAGGAAAGGCGAACGTGTCGACCATCCACACCACATTGGCCTTTGGTTCAACCACGGAAATGTGAACGGACTCGACTTCTGGAACAACTCTTCAGCAATACCGGCAAACCGCAAAGACCAATACGGTCATATCGTGGTAAAAAAGATAGTTAAAGCCAGAGGCGGTAAAACAGGTCTGCTTGAGGTTGTTTCGGAATGGAAAGACAACAAGGAAAACACTGTTCTTACGGAAAACACACAGTATATCTTCAGAGCCTCAAAAACCGGCTGGATGGTTGACCATATTGCAACCCTTACAGCAACAAACGGCCCGGTTACTATAACCGACAATAAGGAGGGAATGTTTGCCATCCGCGTCGACCGGGCGTTAGAGATGCCTACAAATGAGCCGCTTATTTTTACTGACGAAAAAGGCAACCCCACAACCGTAAAGGTTATGGATAATACAGGCGTTACCGGAATGTATGTTTCGAGCAACGGCAACAAAGGCGATGCTGTTTGGGGAACACGCAACAAATGGGTGATTCTCAGCGGCAAAAAGAATAACGTGCCGGTATCACTCGCGATATTTGACCATCCGAAGAACCCGGGCTTCCCGGCATATTCACATGCGCGCGGCTACGGACTCTTCTCGGTAAATAACCTCGGACAGAAATCATATGACCCCAAACAGGAAGAAGTGGTTTATAAACTTGCCCCTGGCGAGTCAATGGTATTAAGGCACAGATTCTATATTCAGTCTGGCTCTGAACTGACCCCGGAAGCTGCCGAAACAATCTTCAACGATTTCTCAAAATCTTATTAACAGCATAACATAGAATAATCCTCCTGCAATGTTTCCCCCTCTCCATTTTGAGAGGGGGACAAGGGGGGAGAGGCAGATCTGAAAATTTTAATATTCATCAATAATCGTAAAAATGGTAAAGAATTATCTTACAGTTTGTCTGGTGGTAACCTTTTTCTCTTTAGCTGTTATCGCTTCAGGTCAGGCACCCCGGAACAGGGAATATTATGAAATAAGAATTTATCATCTGAAGGACAAATCACAGGAGGAAAGAACCGATAAATTTCTTAAGGAGGCCTTTTTACCTGCACTTCATCGCGCAGGCATTAACAAAGTTGGTGTTTTTAAACCAGTGGAGTCTGATACTGCATTCGGCAAAAGGATTTATGTTTTCATACCTTTCAACAATGCTGTCCGTATGATAGAATTACATTCTGTTCTCGAAAACGACGGCAAGTATAACCAGGACGGAAAAGATTTCCTCGATGCACCTTTCGATAATCCGCCCTTTACCAGGTATGAAAGCATCTATCTTTATGCATTTAAGGATATGCCGGCATTCAGACCACCAAAGTTCAGTACTCCTCCATCGGCAAGGATATATGAACTGCGCAGCTACGAAAGTGCAACTGAAGTAAAGGCATTGAAGAAGATCGAAATGTTCAATGAGGGAGGGGAGATGAAACTTTTCGAAAAACTGGGATTTAATGCAGTCTTTTTCGGGCAGGTTCTGGCAGGCAGCACGAAGCCCAATCTTATGTACATGACGTCATTTGCTGACCAGAAATCGAGGGAAGATCACTGGAACGAGTTCCGGAATCATCCTGAATGGAAAACCATGTCGGGACTGGAACAATACAAAAACACGGTTTCGAAGGTTAATGTGTTCCTACTGCACCCAACAGATTATTCCGACTTCTAAGATTAAAAGGGCTGTCTCAATAGATGTATATTGGGTAAGTATAATAAAACATAATAGCTAGAATATTGTATATCAATCAACTCCCTCTCAGGGCCTGTCCGACTTTGCGGTTGTAAAGGCGGGGATTCAGGGGCGGAAACAAATAAATGTTTTTGAGACAGCCCTTTTTAAATGTGCTTTCAGTACTTCTATTTTGCTTCTGGCAGGTCATATTGTGAAAGTGTCGCTTCCACTTCTGACTGTGTTAGCTCATGGTCGGGCAGGTTACCTTCAAAGTATTTCTCGTAAGCTGAAATATCCATGTGTCCGTGGCCGCTGAGATTGAACAGTATCACTTTTGATACTCCTTCGAGGTCAGCTCTTCGTGCTTCGTCGAGGGCTGCAGCTATTGCGTAGTTCGATTCAGGGGCAGGGAGGATACCCTCAGTGCTTGCAAAGAGTACTCCGGCTTCAAAGCATTCTCTTTGCATTTTTGCCCTCGCTTCGATGTAACCGTCCTTCAGCAGCTGGCTCACCAGCACGCCGGCTCCGTGATAGCGTAATCCACCTGCATGTATCTTTTCAGGTATGAAGTTGTGCCCGAGCGTGTACATTGGTAAAAGCGGAGTCATGCCAGCTGAATCGCCAAAATCGTACATAAATTTACCTTTTGTAAGTTTCGGACAGGATGCCGGTTCAACGGTCAGCAATCTTACGTTCTTACCATTGAGCAGCCGTTCGCGCAGGAACGGAAATGCTATGCCTGAAAAGTTTGAACCACCACCGAAACAGCCTATTACAACATCAGGATAATCACCAGCTTTTTCCATCTGAAGCAATGCTTCCTGACCGATGATTGTCTGATGCAGGATGACATGGTTTAATACACTTCCGAGGGAATATTTTGTATAAGGATCCTGCAATGCAATCTCCATTGCTTCAGATATTGCAATCCCAAGGCTTCCCGGTGACTCGGGGTCCTGTTCAAGAACCTTCCTTCCTGCCTCAGTCATGGTGCTTGGCGAAGGAACCACCTTTGCCCCGTATGCACTCATAAGCACCTTGCGACCCGGCTTCTGGTAATAACTCACCTTCACCATAAACACCAGCAACTCGAGTCCGAAGTGGTGACATGCAAAACTCATGGCACTGCCCCACTGGCCTGCACCTGTTTCAGTTGTAATCCTCCGTATGCCCTCTTTTTTATTGTAATAGGCCTGTGCTATAGCAGTATTGGCTTTGTGGGAACCTGAATAGTTGTTCCCCTCGTACTTATAATAAATTTTGCTTTTTGTACCCAGCTTCCTTTCAAGATTTATAGCTCTGTAAAGCGGGGAGGGCCGATAGGTTTTGTAGAGGTCAAGAACTTCATCAGGTATGTCGATGTACCGTTCAGTTGAAACTTCCTGCTTTATGAGCTCCATGGGGAAAACGGCTGCGAGGTCTTCCGGACTCAGCGGCTGACGTGTTGCTGGGTGCAGCGGAGGCAAAGGTTTGTTTGGCATATCAGCAAGGATGTTATACCATTGCCTCGGCATCTCTCTTTCTGTCAGAATAATCTTTTTTGATGTTTTCATATTTCTGTTATTTAAGGGTTAATAATTGAGTCATTAAAACATAAAAGGCACGCTGTGAAAAGCGTGCCTTCAATAGTATCTTTATTATTTAACGTCATGCAACGGCACTTTTCACAGCGATCCGGAGTTCGCTGCGCCAGCACCAGATGTATAACGTAATTTGTTTCATCACCTCAAAACTATGATTAATTTTTAAAAAACCAAAACAATTAGTTGGTTTTTTAAAAATTTTTAAGTTTTATTGTGAAAATCTGTAAAATCAGAGGTCTCTTTTCTCTCTTCAATATTATTGCTTTCCAATCCGTTATTTATTATTCTTATCTGTCTGTTAATCGATTCCTGGTGGATAGCCTTGAATATTGTATCGATAAGTTCTGCACTCAGTCCTTTTGCTTTTCCTTTTGAGATAGCTTTACTGATTATCTCGTCCCATCGGGCGCTCTGAAGGACAGTAATATTGTTTCTCTTCTTGAAAAGTCCGATTTTATCGGCTATCTGCATTCTTCTCTCGAGAAGGTCAAGAAGATGATCGTCGAATATGTCGATTTGCTGGCGAAGTTCACCCAGTTCATCAAGCAGCTTCGGGTCGGCAGGGTCGGGCGAACGAAGAACAAGCCGGCAGAGAATCTCCTTCAGGGTATCGGGTGTTACCTGCTGGGCTGAATCGCTCAGGGCTTTATCAGGGTCGATGTGTGATTCAATAATCAGTCCATCAAAATTGAGGTCCATTGCCTTCTGCGAGATCTCGAAGATATATTTTCTTGCACCGCCTATATGGCTCGGGTCGCACAGGATGGGTAGTCCAGGTATTCTTCTTCTCAGTTCTATCGGGATCTGCCAGTTAGGCTGGTTGCGGTAGACAGTTTTTTCGAAAGCTGAAAATCCGCGATGTATTGCTCCTATTTTCTTAATGCCTGCCCTTGCAACCCTCTCTATGGCGCCAGTCCAGAGGTCTATGTCGGGATTTATTGGATTCTTCACAAGAACTATTACATCAACACCGGTCAGAGCGTCGGCAATCTCCTGAACAGTGAAGGGATTAACCGAAGTGCGGGCACCTATCCAGAGAATGTCTATACCATATTTAAGTGCCTCATAGACATGTTTCTCGTTAGCCACTTCAGTGGCCGTAAGCAAACCGGTCTCTTCCTTGACTCTTCTGAGCCATTTCAGTGCAACATTCCCTGCCCCTTCAAAGGTGCCGGGACGTGTTCTCGGCTTCCATATACCAGCACGGAAAGCCTTCACCTGCTTTATCTCTGATAGCTTACGTGCGGTCTCTATAACCTGCTCTTCGCTCTCAGCGCTGCAGGGACCTGAGATGATAAACGGCTTGCCACCATCACTGATCCATCTGTTGAGAGGCGTTATGTCCATCTGTAATACCATAATCGTGCTAATTTAAAATTTTCTGTATCCTGTTAGCTTCATCCATAAGCTTTTTTAAACCTTCTGAGTCCTTTTTTACAATCATCTGCCTGAAGAGATGCATTTTCTCGATATACGTGTCAATCACTTCAAGTATGAATTCGGCATTTTCAATGAATATAGGAGCCCAAGTGTCGCCGCTACTTTTAGCAAGCCTCACTGTGCTTTCAAAACCTCCGGCTGCAAGTGTCAGTATGTTTTCTTCTTCCTTTTCCTTATCGAGCACACAGAGTGCCAGTGAAAAAGAAGTAATATGGGATATGTGCGAAACATATGCCACGTGCACATCATGACTGGCCGAATCCATGTATACTATCCTCATGTTGAGAACATTCAGCATTTCTTTTATGGTCTCCAGAGCATCAGAGTCGCTCAGTTCTTTATCGCATATTATTGCCATTTTGTAATCGAATAGCTTGCTGTGCGCGGCAAGAGGGCCTGAATACTCTGTACCTGCCATTGGATGGGCTGCAACAAATCTTCCTCTTGCAGGATGATCCTTTGCAGCCCTTGCTATAGAAGCCTTGGTTGAACCCATATCGGTCACAACCTTGGAGGTTCCGCCAATCATGTCGAGAATGACCGGAAGGAGCCTGCAATTGGAATCGACAGGAGTGCATAAAATGATCAGATCGCTCTTCTCAACGGCATTTTCAAGTGTGTCTGTCTCATCAACAATACCGCACAACTTTGCAATGTTCTGATGCTGAATATTTGTATCAACACCGATAACCCTGTCGGCAAATCCTCTCTTACGCAGATCTATTGCCAGAGAACCGCCTATAAGACCTATACCTACAACACTTACAGTCATAATGATATTTCGTATTTATATTTACTTTTTAAAATCATATGTTGCCTCTTAAACCAGGTTTTTTATTCTCTCTCTGGCTTCTTTAAGTTTTTCTTCATTGCTGCACAGCGAAATTCTTACATATTCGTCGCCGTTTTTACCAAAAATAAACCCTGGCGTTATAAAAACATGTGCTTTCTCAAGTACTGTATCCGAAAGTTCTTCTCCGTTTTTGTAATTTTTACTCACCTGGCCCCAGAGAAATAGTCCCGTTTGTTCCTTATCGTACCTGCATCCCAGTATATCCATTATCTCATTTGCTATTTCCCTCCTGCGCCTGTAGATTTCGTTGTTTTTTTCAAACCAGTCGTCTCCTCTTTTGAGAGCTTCTGCAGCAGCAAGCTGCAGGGGCCTGAACATTCCTGAATCCATATTGCTTTTGACTTTCAGCACTGTACTGATATAATCACTGTAGCCTGCCACCAATCCAACTCTCCATCCTGCCATATTATGAGATTTGCTGAGTGAGTTGAGTTCAAGTGCATATTCCTTTGCACCGTCAGCTGAAAGAATGCTGATATGTTCACTGTTAAGGATGAAGCTGTATGGATTATCGTTACATATCAGAATACCATGTTTTGCAGCAAATTTTATCAGTCGTTCAAAAAGTATTGCAGATGCTTTTGTGCCTGTTGGCATGTGAGGGTAGTTGACCCACATTAGTTTCACTTTACTTAGGCTGGTGCTTTCAATCAAGTCAAAATCGGGCATCCAGTTATTCTTTGCCAGCAGGTCATATGTCCTCACAACACCACCCACAAGTCTGGTTACGGATGTATATGAAGGGTAGCCAGGGTCGGGCACCAGCACCTCATCGCCGGGATTAACGAATGCCATCGAGATATGCATTATGCCCTCCTTGCTTCCGATGAGCGGTAGGATCTCATTTTCCGGATTGAGTATGACCCCAAAATATTTCTGATACCAGTCACACATAGCTTTTCTCAGTTCAGGCAGGCCATTGTAGCTCTGGTACCCATGTACTCCGGGAAGGGATGCCTCTTCAGAAAGCTTCTTAATAGCTTCAGGAGGAGGAGGGAGGTCAGGACTTCCAATGCCGAGGTTGATAACATCAATACCTGACTGGCGCATCTGGTCAATTTGCCTGAGCTTGGCGGAGAAATAGTATTCCCCCACACTGTTTGTCCGTTCTGCCGGTTTAACTTTCATATATTTTGTCGTCTTTCAGATATATTCCGAGTATCTCCATATCATGAGTGTCGTCTTCAAGAAGACTGTAAATCAGTTCCATAGTAGTATCTTCCGGTAACTCCAGATCGAGGTAAAACATATATTCCCATCCTTTACCGTTAAGCCTTGGTACCGATTGTATCTTTGTAAGGTTAATATTTAGTTCTGCAAGCTTTATCAGTACATTTGCCAGGCTTCCAGGCCGATGGTTCAACGAAAAACATATTGAGGCTTTATTACCAGTTCTCAACCCTTTACTTCGACTACCTATAATAAGGAAACGTGTGTAATTCTCGCGGTAGGTCTCTATTCCCTCGGCTAATATTTCCAGACCATACATCTCAGCTGCGACTGACGAGGCTATAGCAGCTATCCCCATGAGTTTCTTTTCGCTTATTATTCTTGCACTGCCGGCTGTGTCTTCGGTCTCTACAAGGGTTATTTCAGGATGCTGATTAAGGAAAGTCATGCACTGTGAGAAAGCTATGGGATGAGACCTTATTTCCTTTATGTCGGCAATGGTTTGCCCGGGTAGGGCCATAAGATTTTGTTTTATCCTCAGATTATGTTCACCGAGTATTTTCAACCCCGACTCCCTGATAAGTGTATAGTTATAGAGTATGCTCCCGGCTCTTGCATTTTCGATAGCCATTACGGCAAAATCAGCTCGTCCGGTTTTTACTTCTGCAAGAGTCTGATCGAAAGTGGCACAGGGAACAATATAAATATTGTTGCCACCGAAATATTGTTTTGCAGCCACTTCGTGAAAACTTCCTGTTTCTCCCTGAATAGATACTCTAATATGTCCGCTCATCTTTATGATACCCTATTAAACTCGCAAGGGCCCCTGTCTGAGGGACCCTTGCGCCTTTATCTTTATTATGTAAGCTACACACAAAAATCCCTCATTCTATTCCCTGCCAAAAAAGAAATAGAAATAGAAGAAGGAAAAGAAATAATATTTATGTATAGCGTTCATTTTCTTAAAAACGTCTACAAAAATAGTTTTTAAATTTAAAAAAACAAACATCGGGAAAAAATATTTTATTTCATATCTGCCGATCGGTTCCCGGCATCCGGCAGGAAAGGGTGGAAGCCAGTTACAATGGGGAAGGTACCAGTTCATTTATTCCTGTGTCTTTTCATCAGCACTTCCTCGATATCTTCGAGTTTATATCCTTTCGCCCTGAGCAGAATCAGGAAGTGGTACATCAGGTCGGCAGCTTCGTTGCAGAATGACTCGTGAGAATCTTCCTTTGTTGCCTCTATTACCAGTTCAACAGCTTCCTCGCCAGTTTTCTGTGCAATTTTGTTGATGCCTTCCCTGTAGAGTTTATTTGTGTATGAGTTTTCCGCGTTTTCGTAAATCCTCTGGTTGATTATCTCTTCAAGCTTGTAGATAAATCCCTTTGCCGGTGCATTTCCAAAGCACGATGTTGTGCCCAGATGACATACTGGTCCGGCGGGTTTTACCTTTATCAGCAGTGCATCATTGTCACAATCGGGCAAAATTTCCTCCACATAAAGAAAATTTCCCGATGTCTCACCTTTTGTCCACTGCGCTTTCCTGGTACGGCTGTAAAAACTAACACGTCCTTCATTAATTGTTCTGTTGAGGGCTTCCTCATCCATGAACCCAACCATAAGAACCTGCAGGGTCTGTTTGTCCTGAATGACTGCAGGCACAAGGCCTGACATTTTGCTGAAATCGATTTTGTTCATCATCTTACCGGAATATTAAATTGTGAAAGATATTTTTTCAGTTCGTAGATTTTTATTTCTCCGTAATGGAATATGCTGGCGGCAAGGGCTGCGCTGCAGCCTGTGTGAAGGAAGACATCTCTTATGTCTTCTTTACTGCCTGCACCACCCGATGCAATTACAGGTATGTTGACACTTTCGACTACCTTTTTAGTTATACCGGTAGAAAAGCCAGACCGTGTACCGTCGGCAGTCATCGATGTTAGAAGTATCTCACCTGCACCTGCATCTTCGGCTCTCTTTGCCCATTCAACCGTATCAATACCTGTTGGAGTACGTCCGCCGTTGACAAATACCTTCCAAGTGTTTTCTGCAAGACCTGTGTCAATTGCTACCACCACACACTGACTACCATAACGGTATGCTATCTCAGTGATTAGTCCAGGGCTTTTTACTGCTGCAGTATTGATGCTTATCTTATCGGCTCCTGCATTGATAATGGCTTCCACATCATTAAGCGAATTGATGCCACCGCCAACAGTGAATGGGATGTTTATTGCCCTAGCTACATTTTCAACCAGCGAAACAAGCGTTTTACGCTTTTCAATTGTGGCCGTAATGTCGAGAAAAACAAGCTCATCGGCTCCTTCAGCAACATACCTGCTGGCAAGCTCCACAGCGTCACCCGCATCTTTTATATTGACAAAATTTACTCCCTTAACCGTCCTTCCATCCTTGACGTCGAGGCATGGTATAATTCTTTTTTTCAGCATAACTCCGCGAGATCTTTCAGTTGTATGTAACCCTCATATATTGCTTTACCCAGTATTGCACCTTCACAACCGGCTTCTGATAACCTGTAAAGGTCGTCAACCGACCTGATTCCTCCACTTGCAATAAGGTTGATTTTACATTTTGACAGAATATCTTTGTATAGCTCTATTGCAGGACCTTCAAGCATGCCGTCCCTTTCAATGTCGGTGCATACCACGTATGAAACTCCTTCGAGACTGTATCTGCTGATAAAATCTATAATGTCCTCATCTCTTTCAGATGTCCAGCCTTCCACACATACTTTACGGTTGCGTGTGTCGGCGCTAAGAATTATCCGCTCAGCACCGTTTTTTTTCAGCCACTTCAGAAATACTTCGCGATTCAGCATAGCCACACTTCCACAATTAACCTGCGAAGCACCACACTCAAAGGCTATTCTGACATCATCATCCGTTCTGATGCCTCCTCCAAAATCGATTATGAGCGATGTAGACACAGCAATCTTTTCAAGTACCCTGTAATTTACTACCCTGCCTTCCCGGGCACCGTCAAGATCGACAAAATGAAGATACTCCAGTCCGGCATCCTCAAACATTTTGGCAGTGTCAACAGGGTCGCCGCGGTACTCTTTCTTTGAAGAGAAATCGCCGCGCGTTAGTCTAACACACTTTCCTCCTATGATGTCCATTGCAGGTATTATTCTCATAACGAAAGAAAATTTTTCAATACTTTTTCTCCTTTATCTCCCGACTTTTCGGGATGAAACTGAGTTGCATAAAAATTATCCTTCTGCATTGCTGCACTGAAGGGAAGAATATATTCACATACCGCAACAGTTGACTCTCCTGCTTCGGCAAAATAACTATGAACATAGTACATGTCGTCAGATTTTTTCAGTCCATCGAAAAGTTTTCCGGAAATACTTGTGAAATTATTCCATCCCATATGCGGTACTACCTGCAGAGGAGGAAATTTCCTGACTTTCGAGTTAAATATTCCCAGACATTCAGTGTTGTCTTCTTCCGAAGAGATGCACATCAGTTGTAGTCCGAGACATATGCCAAGTACAGGTTGTTTCAGGGATAGTATAACCCTGTCGAGTTCGCGCTCTTTAAGGTACTTCATTGCCTGGCCGGCATGACCAACACCGGGTATAATCACTTTATCAGCTCTGACGAGCTCTTCTTTACTGTCGGTGATAATTGCTTCATGTCCGGCTCTCGCCAGGGCATTAAACACCGATTTTATGTTACCAGCGTTATATTTCAGTATTGCAATCATAGTTTTCCTTTTGTGCTCGGTATATCACCTCTTCCTGTTTTTCTTACTGCCATGCCAAGTGCTTTTCCAAAGGCTTTGAAGATGGCTTCGGCCTTATGGTGTTCATTACTTCCCTCAGCCTTCACATTGATGTTGCAACCGGCATTGTCGGCAAAGGTTTTGAAAAAATGAAAAACCATTTCTGACGCCATGTCACCTATTTTCTCCCTTGTGAATGTGACATCCCATACCAGCCATGGCCTGCCGCTAAGGTCAATTGCAACACTCGCAAGGGAATCATCCATCGGCACTGTAAAACCAAACCTTTCAATACCCTTTCTGCTTGCCAGTGCCTTCGAAAAAGCTCTGCCCAGCGCAATGGCACTGTCTTCGATTGTATGATGCTCATCAACATCGAGGTCTCCTTCAGCCTTAAGTTTAATGTCGATATTGCCGTGTCTCGCAATCTGGCTGAGCATGTGATTGAAAAATCCTATTCCTGTGTCAGCTTCAATTTTACCTGTTCCGTCGAGGTTAACTTCAGCCGTTATCTTCGTTTCACCTGTTATGTATTCTTCAATTGCCTTTCGATTAAGACCTGTGATATACCGGAATATTTCATCCCAGTCTGATGTGCATAGTGATGCATAATCCGACTTTCTGCCTCCGAAGAGTATGGCTTTGCAGCCAAGGTTTTTTGCCAGCTCTACATCTGTCAGCCTGTCGCCGATTACATACGACGACTGCAAATCTATTCCCTGTGAAAGATATTTTGTAAGCAGTGCCGTTCCGGGTTTTCTTGTGGGTTTCTTCTCTTCAGGCAGGCTTCTGTCGATAAATATTTCACTGAACCGGATCCCCTCACCTTCAAGAATCCTGAGCATCTTATTGTGCGCAGGCCAGAAAGTCTCTTCCGGAAAGAGCTCAGTACCAAGCCCATCCTGATTTGTCACCATAACAAAGTCATAATCTGTTTGTGTTGCAATTTTTGCAAGAGCAGTTATAACCCCTGGAACAAATTCAAGTTTTTCAAGTGAGTCTACCTGTTCATCAGGAGGCTCTTTTATGATGGTTCCGTCACGGTCGATGAAAAGAGTTCTCTTCATACCTGAATATTTTTAAGTGCTTCGAGCAACAGGTCATTTTCATAAGGCTTGCCAATGGTTATCCTAAGGCAGTTTTCAATCACCGACGACCTGTTCCTTACAATTATATCATTGCTTAAAAGTTTCCTGTATACCATATCAGCATCGGTAACTTTTACAAGAAGGAAATTTGCATCTGAAGGAAATACCTTAATTGTAATAGGAAGCTTTTTAATCTCTGCAGCGACTCTTTCCCGTTCATTGATAATTTCCTTTACCTGACTACGGTAATTCAAACCTTCCGATAGCTTTTCAATAGCTGCCATTTGATTAATCGTACTCACATTGTAGGGAGGTTTTATTTTGTTGTAATATTTAATGATTTCAGGGTTGGCGAAGGCCATGCCAATTCTGATTGCGGCAAGGCCCAGCGCCTTGCTGAAAGTCTGCATTACAATAAGATTGGGATATTTTTCAGTTTTTCTGAGAAATGAGGGTTTATCACTGAAGTCAGAATATGCCTCATCGAGAAGTACAATTCCTTCGAACCTGCTTATAAGATACTCTATGCTTTCAGGATGCATGAAGTTACCTGTAGGATTATTCGGCGAACAGATAAAGATTATTTTGAGATTTTTATCATCCAGATATTGCTCAGCTTTGTTGACGTCTATCTGAAAATTGTCATTGAGTGGTACCCTAATAACTTCCAGGTCGTTAATCAAGGCAGATACTTCGTACATTCCGTAGGTGGGAGGGAAAATCATTACTTTGTCCTTACCCGGGTTACCGAATATCCTGAGTGTAAGATCTATTATCTCATCGCTACCGTTACCAATAAAAATGTATTCTTTACCTATTCCCTTAAGTTTTGAGACAGCCGATTTCAGGTTCTGCTGGTATGGGTCTGGATACCGGTTAAGTGTGCCGTAGGGATTTTCATTTGCATCAAGGAAAACACCCGTCTTTCCGTCGTATTCATCCCTTGCCGAGGAATAGGGTACCAACTTTTTGATATTTTCTCTTACCAGTTTGTTTATATCAGGCATAAATTCATTTTTTAAAGTCTGATTTTTACAGCATTACTATGTGCTTTAAGCTGTTCGGCTTCAGCCATCTCGATGACAGCAGGACCAACAGTTGCCAGTCCGTCTCTTGTAACTTCCTGAAAGAAAATTTGTTTCAGAAAATTGTCCACTGACAGCCCGCTGAAACTGCGAGCATATCCGTTTGTAGGAAGTGTATGGTTGGGGCCTGAAGCATAGTCGCCCATGCTTTCACAACTGAATTCTCCGATGAAGACTGAACCTGCCGAGGAGACTTTCTCAGCGAGTCTGTGGCAGTTGGGGGTGTTAATAATCAGGTGTTCAGGTGCATATACGTTACTGAACCTGATGCAGTCGTCGAGTGAATTTAACAGCACTGCCATGCTGTTGCTCATAGCTTTTTCTGCTATCTTCTTTCTGGGCAGGAGATTTATTTGTTTTTGAATCTCCGATTCTACAGCGTCAATCAGAGCTGCTGAGTCGGTGACCAGGATAGTATGGCTGTCTGGTCCATGTTCTGCCTGGGAAAGCAAGTCGGCTGCTATATAATCAGCCCTGGCTTCTTTTCCTGCAATCACCAGCACTTCACTCGGGCCGGCAGGCATGTCAATTGCTACGCCATACTCCTGTACTATCTCCTTGGCTTTTGTTACATACCGGTTACCCGGTCCAAATATTTTATAAACCCCTGGAATCGTTTCAGTTCCGAAAGCCATCGCGGCAATTGCCTGAGCTCCACCGATCCTGTATATGTTCCTGATGTCAAGTAACCTGGCTGTGTAAAGAATCAGGGGGTTGATGTTGCCCTCTTTGTCGGGAGGAGAACAGAGAATTATTTCCCTGCAACCTGCCAGACGGGCAGGAATTCCAAGCATAAGAACGGTAGAAAAGAGAGGTGCACTGCCACCGGGTATATACAAACCTACCTTCTCGATAGGAACACACCTCCTCCAGCATTTGATACCGATGGAAGTAATTACGGATGAGTCGGAATGAATCAGAGCTGCATGAAATTTCTCAATGTTCCGTTTTGCAATATCTATTGATTTTTTCAATGAGGAGGGAACAGCTTCAGCCGACCTTTCTATTTCTTCATCGGATACTTTGAGCGAGGTAAGCTTTATACCATCGAACTTCATGGAATATTCTTCCAGAGCATAATCGCCTTTGCGCTTTACGTTTTCAATAATATCAGCTACAATTCCGCGAATCTCATCATCATCTCCCACAGAAGGCCTTTCGCACAGGGCTTCCCATGTTTCCCTTGCAGGATAGTAATACTTTTTCATCACTTAATCATTTTTTCTATTGGTATCACAAGAATTCCTTCGGCACCTGCCTCCTTCAGCAAATTAATGCTTTCCCAGAAATCATCTTCTCTCACAACAGAATGCAGACTTACCCAGCCTTTTTCCATAAGAGGAAGTATTGTAGGACTCTTCATCCCCGGAAGTATTTCAGCAATTCTGGCGACAGCTGACTCAGGCGCATTGAGAAGTATATATTTGTTTTCTCCAGCATTCTTTACTGCCCTGATCCTGAAAAGCAATTTGTCCAGTATCTCTGACTTCTTCCCGCTTAGTTTTCTGTTTACTACAAGTACAGCCTGGCTTGTGAGTATTGTTACAACTTCTTTAAGTCCGTTGGTCATGAGGGTACTACCCGAGCTGACTATATCGCACACAGCATCGGCAAGCCCTATTCCGGGAGCTATTTCAACACTTCCGCTAATCTCCTCTATCGCTGCTTTGATATTGTTTTTTCTGAGATAATCAGAAAGTATGTTAGGATAGCTGGTTGCTATCTTTTTACCGTTGAAAAATTCCGGACCAGTATACTCTTCTTCCCTCGGTATTGCAAGACTTAACCTGCACCGTGCGAATCCCAACCTCTCAACAATTCTTATATCCTTGCCCTTTTCAGCAACCATGTTTTCTCCTATAATTCCTGCATCGGCAACTCCCTGTTCAACATATTGAGGAATGTCGTCGTCGCGCAGATAAAGTAGTTCGGCCGGAAAATTTGTGACAACCGATTTTAGCATACCTGTTCCATTTGAAAATTTCAAACCACACTCAACAAACAGTTTCTTTGAGCTGTCACTAAGCCTTCCGTCTTTCTGAATAGCTATTTTAAGCTTGTTCATATTTGTTCATTATTAGTTATTATTAGTCATGTTAACCGTATAAAATCAAAAAAACCCGCCGGAACATCCTCAGACGGGTTTATGATATTTTTTGCATCAGCAACAACATCACTGCCTCGCCTGAGGAGAGTTATGATGATGATGCTGATATGTCAGAAACCAGGTCATTTTTATTTATTAGACCTCAAATGTATATAATTTTTAAAAATAATACAAAAATAATTAAAATTTATCAGCAAAACTTTATGTTTATTTCTATACTCTTTCTGCAACGAGGTCACCCACTTCAGTGGTTGAATATCCCATCTTTCCGGCAGAAAGATCTTTTATTTTATTGGCGGTGACATCCATGATAGCATTCTCGATAGCTTTTGCAGCTTTCTCTTCTCCAAGATGCTCGAGCATCATTGCTCCGCACGAAATGGCTGCAAGAGGGTTGATTACGTTTTTGCCTGTGTATTTTGGTGCCGAGCCTCCTATTGGCTCGAACATCGAAACTCCTTCAGGGTTGATGTTACCTCCAGCTGCAATGCCCATGCCACCCTGCGTAATTGCCCCAAGGTCGGTAATGATGTCACCAAACATGTTTGTGGTTACTATCACATCAAACCATTCAGGATTCTTAACCATCCACATACAGGTGGCATCAACATGGTAATACTCTCTCTTTATATCAGGAAAGTGTTTCTCGCCCATCTCATGAAATGCCCTTTCCCACAGATCAAAAACGTAAGTCAGGACATTCGTTTTTCCACATAAGGCAAGGGTCTTCTTTTTGTTCCTTTTGCGTGTATACTCGAAAGCATATTTCAGACAGCGGTCAACCTGCATACGCGTATAAACCATATTTTGTATCGCAACCTCATGTGGTGTGCCTTTCATGGTTACTCCGCCAGAACCGGTATAAACATCC
Organism: Bacteroidales bacterium; assembly: GCA_049654745.1. Lineage (GTDB taxonomy): Bacteria > Bacteroidota > Bacteroidia > Bacteroidales > VadinHA17 > LD21. Next base: position 9,813 of record JBASIK010000228.1, on the reverse strand, counting down.
CCTGTATTTTCCCTTACTACAACATAATCAATATGTTCCGGACCTTTGTCTTTCAGAGGTGTATTTACACCGGGATAAAGTTTAACCGGACGAAGATTTATATATTGATCGAGTTCGAAGCGGAGCCTCAATAGAATACCTTTTTCAAGAATGCCAGGTTTGACATCCGGATGACCAATTGCTCCCAGTAAAATGGCATCGAATTTTCTCAGTTCATCAATTGCAGAGTCGGGTAGAGTTTCTCCTGTTCTCAGGTAACGCTGCCCGCCGAAATCATATTCGTGAAAGTTTAGACCAAATCCATACTTGCCTGAAGCAGCTTTCAGAACTTTCACACTTTCCCTGGTAACTTCAGGCCCGGTACCGTCACCCGGTATAACAGCAATATTGTAAGTTTTTTTCATAAATGTAATAAATTGCAGATTAGATTATTATAAATTATTGTTTGTCAGCGGATAAGATATTTCCATTTTTTGTCCCGAACCTGAGCTTTCAATGATATTCAGCATTCTTTCAGTAGCCTTGATTGCCGATTCAGTCTGATCGGCATCCAGTCCTTTAGTTCTGAACTCCATACCTTTGTAATTCCATGAAATAACAGTTTCTACAAGAGCATCTGTTTTTCCGCCGGGAGGTATCGACACTTTGTAGTCGGTAAGAACAGGCAGTTCTTTGCCGAGGCGGTCGTAAATCTTTCTCAGTGCTTTCATGAATGCATCATACTGGCCGTCGCCTGATGAGGTCTCTTCATATACCTGGCCGTCAATTTCCACCAGTATGCTTGCCACAGGTCTCATTCCCCAAGAGAGGGCAAGAGAGTAGTTTTTTATGAAAACGCGGTAAGGTATCTTTTCAGCACCAAGGACGTCGGAAATAATAAACGGCAGATCTTCTGTTGTGACGCACTCTTTTTTGTCGCCCAGCTCAATTACTCTTTGTGTGACTCTTTCAATGGACTCAGGAGAGAGATTGAGTCCGAATTCCTCAAGGTTCTTTTTTATTGTGGCCTTCCCCGAAAGCTTACCGAGGGCGTATTTTCTTTTTCTTCCAAAACGTTCGGGAAGCAGGTTATTGAAATACAGGTTTGCTTTGCTATCGCCATCGGCATGGATTCCAGAGGTCTGAGTAAAGACGTTTTCTCCAATAACCGGCTGGTTTACTGCAATCCTTATCCCGCTGTAGGATTCAACAACCTGACTCATTTTTGTTATCTGCGACTCATCAATTCGGGTTTTGTATCCGAGATGGTCGTGTAACACTGCTACCACGCTCGATAATGGAACATTTCCAGCACGTTCACCCAGTCCGTTAACTGTTGTATGGATACCTTTGATGCCTGCCTTTACTGCTGAAAATACATTTGCTACGGCAAAGTCATAATCGTTGTGTGCATGAAAATCAAAATGTACATCCGGATATTTTTCTGTCATCACCGAGCATAACTGGTATGTCTGCTCAGGGTTTAAAATGCCAAGAGTATCAGGCAGCATGAATCTTTTGACAGGTTCTCCTTTGAGCGAATCCATCATGAAATGAACATAATCCTGTGAATGGATCATCCCGTTCGACCAGTCTTCGAAGTAGATGTTTACATCAATGCCTGTTTCACTGGCTTTACGGATAACATATTTTATGTCAGACACATGCTGTTCAGGAGTTTTTCTTAATTGTTTTTCCAGATGGCGCAGTGAGCCTTTGCACAGCAGGTTTATTACTTTGAGGCCTGCCATTCTGATCCATTCCAGAGAAACGTCACCATCGACAAAACCAAGTACTTCAACCCTGTCGAGAAACCCGTTCTTTCCGGCCCACTCGGAGATTTTGCATGCAGCTTCGAATTCTCCTTTCGAAACCCGTGCTGAGGCAATCTCAATGCGGTCGACCTTTACTTCTTTCAGAAGAAGTGTAGCTATATGCAGCTTCTCCAGCGGAGAATATGATACACCCTGCATCTGTTCACCATCGCGGAGTGTCGTATCCATTATTTCTACTCTCATGGGATAATATGTTTTTTTTCAAATTCTTCTATTTTTTCTTTCATAGTAAGCAGATAATCAATATCGTCCATTCCATTAAGGAGGCATTCCTTTTTCCACGGATTGATATCGAATCTTATTGCCTTACCTGTTTTTGGTATTTCAAGCAACTGGTGCCCGAGATCTATTATTACCTTCATATCAGGATGCTGCTGTATCAGCATAAAGAGATTCTTCAGATTTTCTTCAGGAATCATTACAGGCAGTAGTCCGTTATTCAGGGCATTGTTTTTAAAGATATCTGCAAAAAAGCTGGATATCACCGCCCTGAATCCGTAATCGTAAAGAGCCCATACGGCATGTTCCCGGCTCGAGCCGCAACCGAAGTTTTTACCTGCTACAAGTATTGAACCTGAATAAACAGGATTATTCAATACAAACTCTTTCAACGGTTCCCCGTTTTTATCATATCTCCAGTCGTGAAAAAGATGTTTTCCGAGTCCCTTGCGGGATGTTGTTGTAAGATATCTTGCAGGAATTATCTGGTCAGTGTCGATATTTTCGACAGGCAATGGTACACATCTCGACTCAAGTAATGTGAATTTTACTCCTGGCATATAATTAAATATTTAGTTATAAGAACTCTTCTGGATTTGTAATTTTCCCGGTTATTGCACATGCTGCTGCGGTAAGAGGGCTTGCAAGGATTGTCCGGGACCCCGGTCCCTGCCGGCCTTCGAAGTTTCTATTTGAAGTAGAAACGGCATATTTACCTGCCGGGATCTTGTCTTCGTTCATGGCAAGGCATGATGAGCAGCCTGGCTGGCGGATTTCAAATCCTGCTTCATTGAATATTCTGTCAAGGCCTTCATCATATATTTGTTTTTCCACTCTCTTTGAGCCCGGTACTATCAGGGCAGTGACTTCAGGAGATTTCTTTCTTCCTTTGATTACCGATGCAAATGCCCTGAAATCCTCTATGCGACCATTGGTACAGCTTCCCAGAAAGACATAATCAATTTTGTGTCCTTCGAGCTTCATGCCTGGCTCGAAACCCATATAGCTGAGGGCCTTCATGTACGAATCCCTGTTCCCGTCATTACCGGGTTCCGGAATAGTTCCGTCTACCGGCATCGCCATACCGGGGTTGGTGCCATAAGTAATCATGGGCCTGATATCAGCTGCATCAAATTTCACCTCCCTGTCAAACTTGGCACCTGAATCGGTGTGCAATGTTTTCCAGAATTCTATTTCCGCTGTTGTAATTTTTCTTCCGCCGGATTTTTCTATATCTTCGAGATATCTGAATGTCACATCATCGGGGGCAATGAGTCCACCGCGGGCACCCATCTCGATGCTCATATTACAGATTGTCATCCTCGCTTCCATACTCAGGTTTTTAATTGCTTCACCGTCGTACTCTACAAAATAACCCGTTGCGCCTCCTGAAGAAAGCTGCGATATGATATAGAGTATAATATCCTTTGCTGTAACGGCTTTTCCTGTTATTCCGTTTACGGTTATTCTCATCCGGCGGGGGCGGTATTGAAGAATGCACTGGGAAGCAAGTACCATCTCAACTTCAGAAGTACCTATACCGAAGGCTATCGCACCAAAAGCACCATGTGTAGAGGTATGGCTATCACCGCATACTATTGTCATCCCCGGGCGGGTATATCCGAGTTCCGGTCCGATTATATGCACAATACCGTTTTTCGGATGCTGCATACCGAAGAACTCGATACCAAAAGCACGACAGTTTTCTGCCAGCGTGTCAACCTGTTTCTTTGATATCTCATCCTTTATCGGCAAATGCTGATCCTTTGTGGGAATGTTGTGATCGGCGGTGGCAAGAGTTCTTTCAGGTCTGAAAACACCAATCCCTCTTTCCCTCAAACCGTTAAAGGCCTGAGGACTCGTGACTTCATGAATATAATGCATATCGATATAGAGAACGTCCGGTCCTCCGTCAATCGACTGCACAAGATGTGCATCCCATATTTTGTCAAAAAGAGTCTTCTTTACCACTGCTTATTTAATTTTTGCAATTGCATCAACGAATGCCTCAACTGAAGCAGTAACTATATCGGTGTTAGCTGAGAATCCGTAATATATTTTACCTTCATGTTCAATCTGTATATGCACCTTTCCGATATCATCGCTTCCACGTGTGATTGCCTGAATGAGAAACTCCTCGAGATGCACAGTTTTGTTAATGAGTTGCTTAACAGCTGTGAAAGCAGCATCAATAGGGCCATTGCCTGTTGCTGTTGAAGTGTGAACTTCGCTGTTTATCTTCAGTCCTACTGTGGCAACCGGTATGGTCGATTTACCGCATGTAACCTGCAATACCTCGAGTTTCAGAGGCTTTTCTCCCTGGAATACTTCACCTGTGAGGATCTTTATATCCTCATCGTTGATAACTTTTTTCTTATCGGCAAGTTTCAGGAATCGGTAATAAATTTCGTCGAGTTCTTCTTTTTCGAATTTATATCCGAGTTGCTGAAGCTTATGGTTAAGAGCTGCCCTGCCGCTGCGGGCTGTAAGAATGATCGATGATTCCCTTACGCCGACTTCTACCGGATTTATGATCTCGTAGTTTTCTCTTTTCTTCAGAACGCCGTCCTGATGTATGCCCGATGAATGGGCAAAAGCATTTCTGCCCACTATTGCCTTGTTTGGCTGAACTGGCATGTTCATAAGTGTTGAGACCAGGCGGCTGGTTTTGTAAATCAGCTGTGTGTTGACATCTGTGTAAAGGTTGAGGTGTTTATGACATTTGAGTATCATAACCACTTCTTCCAGGGAAGTGTTGCCTGCTCTTTCACCCACACCATTCATTGTCACCTCCACCTGGCGGGCACCGTTGAGTACTCCCATGATTGTGTTGGCAGTTGCCATGCCAAGATCGTTGTGGCAGTGTGTTGAAATAATCACTTTATCAATGTTTGGTACATTGTTTTTCAGGTATCTGATCTTTTCCCCGTACTCTTCAGGCAGGCAATAGCCTGTGGTATCTGGTATGTTAACAACAGTGGCACCTGCTTCTATTACTGCTTCGATAACTTTTGCAAGATATTCGTTATCGGCTCTGCCTGCATCTTCAGCATAAAACTCGACGTCATCAACAAATTTACGGGCATACCTTACGGCATCGGATGCACGCCGTATTATTTCATCAGGCGTTGTACGTATCTTATATTCAATATGGTACGGCGAGACTCCAATGCCTGTGTGTATCCTCTTGCGTTGTGCGTACTGTAATGCTTCAGCTGCCACTTCGATGTCTTTTTTAACTGCCCTGGTCAGAGCACATATTACAGGGCGTGTGACAACCTTGGATATTTCAACCACTGAATTGAAGTCGCCCGGACTTGAAATCGGGAATCCGGCTTCAATTACGTCCACACCAAGTTCGTCGAGCGCCTGAGCCACCTGAATCTTCTCTATGGTATTCAGCTGGCATCCTGGTACCTGCTCGCCGTCTCTCAGCGTGGTATCGAATACAATTACTTTTTCTTCCATTACTATTTTACTTATTTATTACCCGGTCTTAATTTTCTTACTGCTGCACCAGCCCTCCACATTTCGGAGCTTCCAAGTTGGTTCAGTTCTGCGTTGAGCTGGTCCCTGTAGTTGGGGTTGCTGAGAGCCTGCAGCACTCTTTCTGTCTCTTTACCTGTCTTAACCCTTTCGTAAAGTTCTTTGAAGAGTGGTAATACTGCATCCCTGAATTTTGGCATCCAGTCGAGAGCCCCGCGCTGGGCTGTTGCACTACAGTTAGCAAACATCCAGTCCATCCCCCTCTCATCAACCAGCCTTATCAAACTCTGCGTCAACTCTTCAACCGTCTCATTAAAGGCTTCGGAAGGTGAGTGGCCATTTTCCCTAAGAACCTGGTACTGTGCGTGCATGATGCCTGCAAGGGCTCCCATAAGAACACCACGCTCGCCTGTCAGGTCGCTGTACACCTCTTTTTCAAAAGTAGTGGGGAAGAGGTAGCCCGAACCAATTGCAATTCCGAGTGCAAGAACCCTTTCCGTTGCCCTGCCGGTATAATCCTGATAGACTGAATAACTCGAATTGATACCCGTTCCTGCCAGGAAATTGCGGCGTACACTTGTTCCTGAACCTTTTGGAGCAACAAGAATGACATCCACGTATGGGGGAGGAATGACCCCTGTCTGGTCCTTATAGGTTATTGAAAATCCGTGTGAGAAATAGAGAGCATCCCCTTTATTAAGGCACTCCTTTATCTGGGGCCACAATATCCGCTGTGCAGCATCTGAAACCAGATATTGTATGATGGTGCCTCTTTTTGCAGCTTCAGCCACCGGAAACAATGTCTTGCCAGGTATAAAACCATCTGCAACTGCTTTGTCCCAGTCATTTTTGAATTCGGGTGCCTGTCCGACAATGACATTAAGCCCGTTATCCCTCATGTTTAGAGCCTGGGCCGGACCCTGGACACCATAGCCGATAACTGCAATAATTTCGTTCTTAAGAACTTCACGTGCCTTTTCAAGGGGAAACTCTTCCCTTGTTACGACTTCTTCTATAACACCGCCAAAATCTATTTTTGCCATAGTAGTTTTTGTTTAGTTAAACTTTATTGAAAATCAGTTAATTTTTATTCTTTAAGTCTGTTGAATATTTCAAATTCCTCTTTTTCTTCTTCACGCGAAGCTTCATCAAGCTCCTTCAGATATTCATGGAATTCCTTAACCTGTCTTGTAACAGCAACTCTTCCCGACCTTACATATTGAAGTATTCCAAACGGTTCGAGCTCATTGAGCAACCGTATAATTTCACTCTTGTGTCCGGTTTTTTCAATTACTGCATACTCCGAAGTAATTTCAAGAAATCTTACATTATGAGACCTTACCAGATGGTCAATAATATTTCCTGATAGCAGAGATTTTGTTGACATTTTAAAAAGTGCCAGCTCCTGATATACGATTTCATCGGAAGTGTGAACAAATACTTTTATCACGTCGATGATTTTCTCTATCTGCCGTGCCACTTTCCTTACCATTTCATCGGTGGTTTTTACAGCAAGTGTTATTAATTGTACGCCTTTCACGGCAGATTCCGATGCGGTGATGCTTTCAATGTTGATCTGCCTTCTGGTGAGGATTATCGTTATCTGGTTAAGGATACCGATATGATCTTCGGTGAAAATTGACAGGGTATATTCTTTTTTAACCATAGTTCTTTATTTTGATATTTTTACTTCTGACACTGATGCACCGGGTTCTACCATAGGAAGAATGGTGCCTTCCTTTTCAACATGTATTTCAAGCAGGTATGGACCGTCGGTGTCAAGCATTCTTTTAATGGCTTCTGTAAGCTCTTTTCTTTCTGTTACTCTCTCGGCAGGTACATTGTACCCCGAGCAAATCTTTACAAAGTCTGGATTAACAAGTTCTGTTGAGGCATAGCGTTTATGGAAAAACATATCCTGCCACTGACGAACCATCCCTAAAAAGAAATTGTTCAGAATAATCAGTTTGACAGGTACATTGTAATGCAGAATAGTGCCGAGTTCCTGTATTGTCATCTGAAATCCGCCATCGCCAAGAAAAGCAATAACCGGGATATCGGGCTTACCCACTTTTGCCCCAACCGATGCCGGCAGTCCAAATCCCATCGTTCCCATACCTCCCGAAGTAATCAGTGTATTGGGTTTTGTGAATTTGTAATAACGTGCTGCTGACATCTGGTTCTGCCCGACATCAGTAACTATAATAGCTTCTCCTTTTGTTAATTCCGAGACCACATTCACCACCTCGCCCATTTTGATGGGCCCTTTCTCTGGTTTTATTTCAGGTTTGATAACAGTGTCATATTCAATTTTATCGTTGATTCTGAATTCTCTCAGCCACCTTTCATGTGAATTCGGATTGACAAGTGGAATAAGATATTTCAGGACTTCACGCGCATCGTTATTTATTTCAATGTCAACACTTACATTTTTATTTATTTCAGCTTCATCAATCTCAATGTGAATAATTCTGGCTTCAGGAGCATATTTTTTCAGGTTGCCCGTTACGCGGTCGTCGAACCTCATGCCGATTGCAATGATCACATCAGCTTCGTTGGTAAGTTTGTTCGGAGCCAGATTTCCGTGCATACCCAGCATACCGGCGTACAGCCTGTGATTTGTGGGGAAGCATGACATTCCAAGAAGGGTTACGGCAACAGGAATGCCTGTTTTCTCTGCAAACTCCTTAAGTTCGTTTTCAGCTTTCGATATTAATACCCCATGACCTGCAAGTATTAGAGGTTTTTCGGCATGATTTATAATAATTGCAGCAGATTCTATTTCTTTCTTTTTCAGGGGTTTATAAGGATTGTAACTTCTTATATATCTGCATTTTTTATATCTGAAGGGGAGTTTACCTGTCTGTGAGTCTTTGGTTATGTCGATAAGCACTGGTCCAGGTCTTCCCGTTGTGGCAATGTAGAAAGCTTTTGCAACCATTTCCGGAATATCTTCAGCACGTTTAATCTGACAGTTCCATTTTGTTACAGGCATCGAGATTCCGATTATATCGGTTTCCTGGAAAGCGTCGGTACCTATAAGGCTGGAAACCACCTGGGCTGTAATAAAAACTACAGGGACGGAATCGAGGTAGGCATTGGCAATGCCTGTTATGAGGTTTGTTGCTCCTGGGCCTGATGTGGCAAAGGCCACACCGGGCTTTCCTGTAACCATTGCATACGCCTGTGCGGCATGAGCAGCACCCTGTTCATGACGGGTGAGAATATGTCTGATTCTGTCTTTGTAATCCAGAAGTTTATCATACACAGGCATAATAGCCCCCCCTGGATAACCGAAAATTGTATCAACACCCTCTTCAATCAGACACCGAAGCAGCGCCTCTGCACCTGTAATCTCTTCAGTAGTTTTTTCTTCGTAAAATTCAGCTCTTTCTGTCATGCTTTCAGCTTTGTCGTAATTAAACATAATATTGTCAATTAAAAAGTTAGTTCTGAATCATATTATTCTTACGGCTCCTTTATCTGCCGATGTGACGTGTGCTGCATAGGCTCTCAGCGATGCCGGTATTTTTCTGTCTCTCGATGCAGGTTTCCAGGCGGCATCACCCTTCTGTTCCTCTTCCTTCCTCCGTTTCATAAGTTCCTCTTCATCAAGCTGGACATTTATAGATCTTTCCGGTATATTTATTTCAATTACATCTCCTTCGCGCAGCAATGCTATTTCACCACCTGCAGCAGCTTCAGGCGAGATATGTCCGATTGATAATCCTGCTGTTCCTCCCGAAAACCTCCCGTCGGTAATAAGTGCACATTTTTTTGCCAGCCCTTTCGATTTCAGATATGAGGTCGGATAAAGCATCTCCTGCATTCCCGGTCCGCCTTTCGGCCCTTCATAGCGGATTACCACAACATCACCGGCAGCAACTTTACCTCCAAGGATACCATTTACTGCATCTTCCTGCGACTCGAATATTCTTGCCGGGCCCCTGAAAGTGAGAAGGGCAGGGTCGACTCCTGCTGTTTTCACCACGCAACCATTTGTTGCAATATTACCGTACAACACGGCAAGCCCTCCGTCACGGCTGTAAGCATGTTCAAAATCTCTTATGCAGCCATTGGTTCTGTCTTTATCCAGCTCTTTGTATATTGCCGAGCTGAAAAATCCTTCACCGGGCCTTTTTTCCCCCGAGGGAGCACTTCTCCAGAAATCGAGTGCAAGAGGAATAACCCTTTCGCTCATGATGTCCCATTCCGAAATGGCATCGCCGAGGGAAGGATAATCTATTCTCTTTACAGTGCTGTCAATAATATTGTTTCTCCAGAGTTCACCCAT
>JBASIK010000227.1:0-1585 GCA_049654745.1 Bacteroidales bacterium | reverse complement strand
CATATCGCCGAGGGCGCCTGTTCCAAAATCCCACCAGCCTCTCCAGTTCCATGGGTGGTAGATGCTGTGGTATGGGCGCATAGGAGCCGGACCGATGAAGAGATCCCAGTTGAGTGTATCGGGCACCCATTCACCTTTTGCAGGCTTGTTCAGTCCCTGTGGCCAGATAGGACGGTCGGTGAAAGCTTCAACCTTTGTAACTTCGCCTATCTCACCATTCTGAATCCATTCAATAATAAGGTTTACACCTTCATCTGAAGCTCCCTGGTTGCCCATCTGTGTTGCTACCTTGTATTTGGCAGCCAGTTTGGTAAGGAGCCTCGACTCGTAGACTGTATGCGTAAGTGGTTTCTGAACGTACACATGCTTACCCAGTGTAATAGCGTGGGCAGCAATTATTGCATGGGTATGATCGGCTGTTGCAACTATAACGGCATCGATCGATTTACCCATTTCATCGAACATCTTACGCCAATCCCAGTACCTTTTGGCATTGGGGTAAGTTTCAAAAACCTTCTTCGAATATTCCCAGTCAACATCGCACAGTGCAACGATGTTTTCTGTGGGGGCAACATTCCTCAGGTTTGAATTACCCATACCCCCTATACCCACACAGGCAATGTTAAGCTTATCGCTGGGAGGCCTGTGTCCCAGTCCACTAATAACTGAACTTGGCAGAATAGTAAACCCGGCTGCTACAGCACCGGTTGTTCCAATAAAAGACCTTCTTGAAATCTTGTTTGTTTCTTTCATAACAGGTTTATTTTTGGGTTTCAGAATTAAAACTTATTTCAACGATAAAAGTAATAATTTCACTATAAATAAAAAATTTTCACAATAAAGAATATCCAAAAGGATAGTTAATTTTGTATAAAATCTTGTTAACCGGAAGAATCAAATCTGCCATGGAGAAAAAGTCTTTTTCCCTCGAAATGAATGAAAGCAACTTACTTACAAAAGTCTTTAAATTTATTCTGGGAGTTCTTTGTATAGCAATAGCTATTTATTGGCTTATATTTAATTTAAAAATATCAGCAATCGACTGGTCATCGTGGGTCTCGTCAGCATTTCTTGGTCTTTTCGGACTGTTCATGATCTGGACATCATTTGGTTACGGATATAACTTTATTGAATTTGAAAGGGACATCATAAGATTAAAAAACAACTCATTTCTTCCCGTTAAGGAAATAAAAAGCACTGAAATTGAGAAAATCATTATTTATCCTCTTAAATTCATCATAAGGCTTAAGTCTGCTAAAAGTATACTTACACGGTTCGGGATTTCAGATATTGAGAGAAATGAAAATATCAAAGATGAATTAATGAAATATGCGGAGAGCAACAAAATATTGCTAGAAATAAAAAATGAAATGTAAATATTAATGCACTAATTCAATTTAATACCAAAATCAGAGATTTAAAATAGTATCCCATATCTGTTTATTTACAGGGATTCCATTTATTAGATTTTCTTTTCTGGTTTTCAGAGCTTTTTCTCCAGGGTAACGAACATGTTGATTATTTACTTCAGGTATGGATTTTTTAAAGTCTTCAATTATTAACCTTACAGAGTTTTCCATTGAAG
>JBASIK010000226.1:0-3170 GCA_049654745.1 Bacteroidales bacterium | reverse complement strand
TCCTTACTGCGAGGACGACAGGATAGAGGAAAGCGAACCTTGCAAACAATGTAGCGACCCGAAACCGAAAGACTACGAGGACTACTGCGATACATGCAAAGAGGCAATGCGAGAAAAGGTAGTCGGCTTTATCGAGGATATGAGAAGCGAAATGTGGGACAGGACATTGATATTAGACACGATGCAAGAAGTATTGGAGGGAGAGGAATGAGCGACAAAAACTACTTTGCGGTACTGAACGCAATCAATGTTAACGACAAAACGGAGAAGAAGAACGGGCTTACATATCTTTCTTGGGCGTGGGCTTGGAGTGAAGTTAAAAAGCTACATCCAACAGCCACATATACCATCTATGAAAATGCTGACGGTTGGAACTATCACACAGACGGTAAAACTTGTTGGGTAAAGACAGGAGTTACTATCAACAACATTGAGCATATCGAGTACCTACCTGTTATGGACTACCGTAACAAATCCATCCCCATTGATAACATTACTTCATTCGATGTAAATAAAGCTATCCAAAGGTCATTGACTAAAGCAGTAGCAAGGCATGGCTTAGGTTTGTATATTTATGCAGGCGAGGATTTACCGGAAGATACTCAAAGCGATATGCCGGAAGAAGAAAAGATAGACCCCAATAAGAAAATCGAAGCGGCACACCTTGCATTCCTAAAGCGGCTGATTGAGGAAACCGATACCGATCTGGAACAGTTCTTAACCTATATGGACTTGCAGAGGTTGGAGGATATGACAATAGAGGAATTCACGAACAAAGCAAAACCCGCATTGGAGAAGAAAAAGAAAAAGGCGAAAAAATGAAATCCATAATGCAGAATGACAAACGCTGTTTCATTACAGGCCGAGACTACAACCTGCACAAGCACCATATCTTTGGGGCGGCCAATAGGAAAATCTCCGAAAAGTACGGTTTATGGGTGTGGCTCAATGCGGAAATACACAACGGCAACAATCCAGACGCGGTACATAACAACCCGAATAAAGGTTACGACCTGATGTTAAAACAAATGGCGCAACGGAGATTTACCGAGCTGCACGGGCATGAAAAATTCATGCGGGAGATAGGGAGGAATTACTTGTGAGGAGGGAAAATGCTTAGGCAATGCAGTAGTACCACAACAGGCTTATCCGATATTTAAGGCAATAACAGAGGAGGTAAGTCATGGAATGGAAAACAAATAAATTCTCATGGGGCTTTTTCAACGGCGAATTGTTCCTGCAAGCCTATGCGCCAAACAGCATGAAGGAAACATTCCAAAAGTTCATTCTGGGGCAGGAGGGCAAAGATTACACCGTCAAAATCGAACCCTATAAAGAAAAGCGGAGCAATGACGCAAACGCTTATTACTGGACTTTAGCCGGGAAGTTATCCGCTAAGTTAGGAATATCCAATGTTGAGATTTACCGCCAGCATATAAAAGACATAGGCGACAACTACGAAATTCTGCCAATAAGAAATGATGCCGTGGACAAGTTTACCCAGGCATGGCAGAAGAACGGCATCGGCTGGCTGACAAGTATTATCGGGAAATCCAAATTAAAGGGCTATACCAATATAATGGCTTATTACGGTTCGAGTACATACGACAGCAAACAGATGGCGCGGCTAATTGATTTAATGGTCGAGGACTGCAAACTACAAGGGATTGAAACGCTAACTCCGGCAGAGATAGAACGGATGAAGGGAGCGTGGGGAGGAAGTGTTGAATAGAATTATAAAAATTAAAAATGGAGACAGACTGGTTGATTTCAGGATTTATAAATGCGACAAGTGCGGACGTGAGATAAAGGAGTGTTGGCCCCATGCTTGCCACAGGAGAGTTCACAAAAATAAGGACGGTAAGTGGTTGTATAGCGAGAAGAAAAAGGGGTGCGGATAATGTCAAGGGTTGGATTTATAAAAGATTGGAGGCAAGAACTGGAGTCCGACATCTGGTTAATGCCTCCAATGTACCATAGAGTATGGCAATGGCTGAAGTATTCAGCTAACCACTCTCAAGGAAAAATCCCTAATAGCGACGGAACTTTTACTGTGATAAATCCGGGACAACTCGCAACCTCTTATAGGCTGATTGCTCAAGGAGTTGGATATTACGAGGGCAGAACATGGAGAGAGCCTAATGTTAAAACCGTTAAAGTGATTTTATGCTGGCTTGTTAAGCAAGGGATGATACACATTAACAGTAACACTAAAGGGACTATTATAACCATTAAAAACTGGGAGTTGTACCAATCTAAAGACGTTGAGGGTAACAGTGATAGGATAACAGAGGAAACACCAAAGAAACGCACACTGGATACTAAAAAGAATGATAAAGAATGTATAAAGAATGATAAGAATATATATAGCGACCTGCCGCTTGAACTACATAAGCCGGTAAAGGATTTTATAGAAAACAGAAAGGCTCTTAAAAAGCCAATGACTGATCGGGCAATAGAGTTAATGCTTAAAAAATTACACTCTTTATCAGGAGGGGACATTCAACAGTCAATCAAAATTCTTGAACAATCTATTGAGCATGGCTGGATCGGTATTTTCCCGCTAAAAGATGCGCAACAAACAACAGAGGATGTGTATGCCAAGATATACAGAGAGGAGTTGCAGAATGAACAATCCCGAAATAATAAAAATCATGAAAATAATCCAGTCTACATATCGGGGCTATTACAAGACTGAGCAAGAGGTAAGAGATGCCATGAAGGTAATGTCGGTAGTATTAAAGGATTGGGAATATCCATATATAGAAAGAGCGGTTATAAATTTTATCAAAACCGACACAAAGGGATTCCCACCAGTACCAGGGCAGCTAATCGCATTAGCGCAAGACATAAAAAATGACGAATTAAGAAAGCGTCAAATAGAACAATCAAAATTGCCGGAGCCGAAAAAGGAATACATTCCGATGCCAGAGGAAATAAAACAGAAACTGCGGGAGATGTTTAACTTATGACGGGGGCAGATGTGAAGGATAACCTTGAACGGCGGGTTGTGTATGAAGGGAGCGAATATTATTTATCGGCATATATACTACGCAAAATTAAAGGAAAACTTTATCATCAAGCGGAATTGGTAGACCTAAAAGCAAATGCGGTGTATATTGTACCGCTTGCGAAGGTGGAGAAGTTAGGAAAGGAGGACAAGCAATGAC
>JBASIK010000225.1:0-25455 GCA_049654745.1 Bacteroidales bacterium | reverse complement strand
ATTAAATGCAGGTAAATCAATTGCTCCGGCAGATTATGAAAACTCAAAACAGGCATTAATCAGACACCAGATTGAATTACAGAAAGTACGGTTGGATATTTCTGCAAAGAATATTGAAATGATTAATAAAAGGCAGCTTATAGAAGAATATTCAATAAAACGTTCAGAAGAGCTTGATAAGCTTTATTCTAATGCTCGTGAAGCATTGAAGAACTTGAGGGCGGAACTTAGCATCTGGGAAAATACATATTTGCTCGTGTCTCCAGTGGAAGGACAGGTTACTTTTTCAAGGTACTGGTCAGTAAACCAGCTTGTGAAGAAAGATGAAACAGTTATGTCAGTTGTGCCTGATAATCCCGGAAACTATATTGGTAAAATCTATCTTAAAATGTATAAATCTGGTAAGGTACGGGAAGGGCAAATAGTGAACATTAAACTAAACGGATATCCTTATATGGAATATGGTATGCTACAGGGTGTTATACGCTCAAAAGCACTTGTTCCAGCCGGTGATTCATATCTGATTGAGGTGGAACTTAAGAAAGGACTTACAACATTATATAACCGGACCCTTGAGTTTACCCAGAATATGACAGGTGTGGCAGAGATAATTACTGACGATAGAAGCCTTCTGGAGAAAATGATTTATCCATTCAGGTATCTTATTTCCCGTAACAAGAGATAAGAAAACCTTATTTATTTTTATAAGGTTCATATTCTTCTTCCTGCGGGGAAGAACTTAAATCCTGCTTGCTTTTTGCCTTATTTGCACCTGATGTACCCTTCTCCTTGTAACGAAGATAAAGCCTAATTGCAACTATAATAAAAACTGTAACAGTAATGAAAATTGAGACTGGATCTTTCATTGAGGTATTATAATTTTCGGGGTTCAAAGATATCAATAGTTTCGAATTTACAGCAGGATTTTTTAAACAGCTTAATATTCTATAAACAAGTAACTTCATATTAAAATTTCATTATTTGAATTAAAACTTTGAGTTTTATTAAAATATTCAATATTTTCGTGTCTCAAAAATTCCATGGATTTCCATGTAATTTACAGGTGATTAAAACACTTGAAAGGGGTTGAAAATGATTGAGAAAGATCCAAACAAACCTGTTCTGAAAAATGAACAATTCGCAGCTACTGAAGGTGCTGGCGAAAGTACAGGGAATGTGCCCGGAGGTAATATTGAACCTCCTGTTGATTTTTCTGTTAATGAAACGGAAAAACTGGAAAGTCTGACGTCTGATGAGAAGAAAACCCGGGATGGGGAAGTGGACATGACAGAATTTTCTGTTCCGGAAAAAGAAAATGAGGAAAAAATCAACACCGGAACTGAAAGTGTGCCAGTTGTTCAGTCAACCGAAACAGCTGAAGCCAGTGAGGATTTATCTGACTCGGGTGAACATATATCAGGCGGGGAAAAAGTTAAAAGGCCAAGAAAGAAAAGCGGAGAAAAGAAATCCGTTTCACCAGTCATTATTCCTGAAACAAGCCTGGTAGCTGAGAGGCAGGGGGATATACCTGAAGATTATAAGGATATTGAACTACCTCCTGTTGATTATTCGGGTTATTCAAAAGAAAAACTGGTTGAAACGCTTGAATTGATTATTGACAACAGACCTCCAAATGAGATAAAAAATGATGTTGAAAGGATAAAGAGTCTGTTTTACAAGAAGATAAGAAAAGAGAACGAGGAAAGGAAAAAGAAGTTTCTCGAAGAGGGAGGTAAGGCTGAAGATTACAGAGTTCTTGTTGACCCTCTTGAGGTTAAAGTGAAGGAGCTACTTGAAAAATACAAATCGAAAAAGAGTGATTTCGGGAAAATTCAGGAGGCTGAAAAACTTGAGAATCTCAGAAAGAAATATGAGATAATTGAGAAAATTAAGGATCTGGTTAACAGGGAAGAATCAATAAATAAAACATTTCAGGAATTCAGGGCTCTTCAGAATGAATGGCATGCAGTGGGGATTGTTCCTCAAAGTGCATTGAAAGACCTGTGGGAGAATTATCATCATGCAGTTGAGATATTTTATGATTATATAAAAATCAACAAGGAACTCCGGGATCTTGACCTTAAGAAAAATCTCGAGGCAAAAGTAAGATTATGCGAAAAAGCTGAAGAATTAATGCTTGAACCTAATCCGGTTACAGCATTTAAATTGTTACAGGATCTTCACAATGCATGGAGGGAGATTGGTCCTGTACCACATGAGTCGAAAAATGAGATTTGGGAAAGGTTTAAGGAGGCTACTGCCAAAATAAATAAAAGGCATCATGAGTTTTTTGAAAAACAGAAGGAGGAGCAGAAGAAAAACCTTGAAGCCAAAATTGCCCTTTGTGAAAAAGTTGAGGAGATTAACAGGGAAGAGCTGAAAACTTTTAAAGATTTTGAAGAAAAAGCGAAGATTGTTATAGATCTTCAGAAGATGTGGCGAACCATAGGCTTTGCTCCGAAAAAGCAAAACAATAAAATATACCAGCGTTTCAGGGAAGCATGTGATGCTTTTTTTGAAAAGAAAAGGAACTTTTATGCCGACAGTAAAGAGATGCAGATGAATAACCTCCAGCGTAAGACGGATCTCTGCATTCAGGCTGAGGCATTGCAGGAAAGTACCGACTGGAAAGCCACGACCGAAGCACTTATCAGGCTTCAGAAAGAGTGGAAAGAAATTGGTCCTGTTCCAAGAAAATATTCAGATAAAATATGGAAAAGATTCAGGAAAGCCTGTGATCATTTCTTCAACAGGAAGGCTGAATATTTCGCCAGCCTCGATTCAACATATGAAGAAAACCTGAAAGCTAAAGAGGCTATTATTGCCGAACTTGAAAATTTCGAGCCGGGTGATGATGTACAGGAAGCCTTCAATAAACTTAAAGAAATCCAGAAAAGATGGACCGATATTGGTTTTGTGCCTTTTAATCGTAAGGAGGAAATTAATAACAGGTATAGAAATGCTCTTAACAAACAATTTGACAAATTGAAGATTGACGAAGTTGACAAGAGCATCCTGAAATACAAGACAAAACTTGAAACCCTTAAGTCAAATCCGAAGGCACTGCGTAAACTCAGCAATGAAAGGGAAAAGTTTATATCAAAAATCAAACAACTTGAAAATGATATTGTTCTGTGGGAGAACAACATTGGCTTCTTTGCAAAATCGCCCAACGCAGAAACAATGATCAAAGAAGTCGAGGAAAAAATAAAGAATGCAAAGAAAACGATCAAAACGCTTGAGGAAAAAGTTAAGCTTATTGACCGTATTAATGTTGAGGAATTATAAGGAATAAAATTTAGTTAGTTTTGGCTGACACAAAGTATGTATTTGTTACAGGTGGAGTTACATCGTCACTGGGGAAAGGTATAATATCTGCTTCTCTGGCAAAGCTGCTCCAGTCGAGAGGGTATTCTGTAACTATTCAGAAGCTGGATCCATATATCAATGTAGATCCGGGAACGCTCAATCCATACGAGCACGGAGAATGCTATGTTACTATTGATGGTGCTGAAACTGATCTAGACCTTGGTCATTATGAAAGGTTTCTCAATGTTACTACCAGTCAGGCAAATAATGTGACAACCGGAAAAGTTTACCAGACAGTTATTGAAAAAGAGCGTAGGGGTGACTATCTGGGTAAGACTGTTCAGGTGATACCACATATTACTGATGAAATAAAAAGACGTATTAAGCTATTGGCCTCAAGTAAAAAATTTAATATTGTAATTACTGAAATTGGAGGTACCGTAGGTGATATCGAGTCGCTACCCTATATTGAATCCGTGAGGCAACTACGGTGGGAAATGGGTCAGGGAAACTGTGTTGTTATCCACCTTACACTTGTGCCATACCTTTCTGCTACTGGAGAACAGAAAACAAAACCAACTCAGCATTCAGTGAAAGCCTTGCTTGAGGCTGGAATTCAGCCTGATGTCCTTGTTTTGAGAACGGAAAAATCCATCTCCAGTGATATCAGAAAAAAAGTGGCGCTTTTCTGTAATGTTGAAGAAAAAGCAGTTATTGAGTCAGTCAATGTAAGCACAATTTATGAAGTACCACTGAGAATGCTTGAAGAAGGACTGGATCAGGTTGTACTTCAGAAGCTTAATTTGCCGGTGAAGAATAAACCCGACATGTCAGAATGGGAAACTTTTGTTCATAAACTTAATTTTCCGAAAAGAAAAGTAAATATTGCGCTTGTAGGGAAATACGTTGAGCTTCACGACTCATACAAATCGATACATGAATCATTTATACATGGAGGTGCAGCCAACGATTGTTCCGTCAATATTGGTTATTTTAATTCGGAGAATATCTCTGACAAGAACGTAGATGAACTCATGAAAGATATAGATGGAATACTAATTGCCCCGGGATTTGGCTCCAGAGGAGTGGAAGGTAAAATCAGTACTGTAAAATATGCGAGGATTAATAATGTGCCATTTTTCGGTATTTGCCTCGGTATGCAGTGTGCGGTAATTGAATTTGCCAGAAATGTTCTTGGTTATAAGGATGCACATTCTACCGAAATGGATTCCGATACCAAACACCCTGTAATAGATCTGATGGAAGAGCAGAAAAGCATAACAGAAAAAGGTGGTACAATGAGATTGGGTGGTTATAGATGTATACTTTCACCTGATTCCCTATCATATAAAGCATATGGCAAAAAAGAGATAATTGAGCGTCACCGGCACCGATATGAGTTTAACAACACGTATCTTGAGGAGTTTAAACAACATGGAATGCTTATGGCCGGAATAAACCCTGAATCTGATCTTGTGGAAATAATTGAATTACCATCTCACAGATGGTTTGTGGGGGTTCAATTTCACCCTGAATATAGTAGTACTGTCATGAATCCCCATCCTTTATTTGTAAGCTTTATAAGGGCATGTATCGAATTTGCTGATTTTAAAAGAAAATAGAAAGAAATGGATAAAAATACAATAACAGGTCTGATACTCATCTTTTTAATCTTTATCGGATTCAGTATTTATAATAACGCAAGGCTTAATAAAATTTATAATGAAAAAGTTACACTTGCTGATTCATTATATAAGGCAGGGAGTTTGGAAAAAGCACGAACTGAATATATTAATGCACTCAATATTAAGCCAAATCAGCCTGATATAATCCTTAAACTTAACGATATTAATCTGCAATTGGGTCTTGTTCAGCCAGATAGTCTAAAGAATATTGTCGAACAACAGGAACCTGAGAAAGTGCCAGCAGCAGATTTATCTGAGCCGGCTGAAGGAGGAACGGCTTCGTACGGAATTTTTTCTGGTTCAGCTTCAGGAGCTAACGATTTTATAACTCTCGAAAACAACCTCCTTGAATTGAAAATTTCACTTAAAGGCGGAAGAATTTATTCAGCAAGATTGAAAGAATACAGGACTTATGATTCATTACCCCTTATACTATTCGATGGCGACTCAACCATATTTGGTTTTAATTTCTTTACAGCCGATAATAAACCTGTTCAGACTAACGACCTTTTCTTTAAATTTCCTTCGGAAGAAAGGCATTTTATTGTTACAGACAAGCCTCGGTCTGTAACGCTTTACCTGTACGCCGATAGTAATAAATATATAGAGTATACATATACTCTTTCCCCGGGAAAATATACCGTCGACTTTAATGCCAGCTTTGTGTCAATGTCCGGGGTAGTTGCGCAAAACCAGAATACAATAACTCTCGATTGGCGAATGTATATTCCGCAAAAAGAGAAGAGCAGGCAAAATGAAGAATCATATACTACCGTCAAATACAAATATTATCAGGATGAAGTAGATGGTATAAAAGAAAGGTCGAGAAATGAAATTGAAAAAGTTGATATACCAACAAGGTTAAGCTGGGTGGCATTTAAGGATCAGTTCTTTTCATCTGTTATTATCACAGATCATTTTTTCCAGAATGGCACATTTTCATCAACCCGTCTTCCTGCATCAGAGAAATACATAAAATATTTCACTGCTGAAATTGGAGTGCCGTTTGTTCCTTCGAACCCTGAACCTCTTCAATTTAAATTCTACCTAGGGCCGAATCACTTTTCTACTCTTAAAAAAGAGGGTTACGAACTTGAGCAGATAGTTACACTGGGCAAAAACATTACACGGTGGATAAATCAATACCTCATTATCCCGATTTTTAACTGGCTGAACAGGTACATTTCGAACTATGGAATCATCATTTTAATATTAACTATTATTATCAAGATAATTCTCTTCCCGCTTACTTTCAAATCGTACCAGGCACAGGCGAAAATGATGGTATTGAAACCTCTTGTTGATGAGATAGCAAAGAAATATCCGAAACAGGAGGATGCCATGAAACGGCAGCAGGCTACAATGGAGTTGTACAAAAGGGCAGGTATTAATCCGCTGGGAGGTTGCCTTCCTACACTCCTGCAGTTCCCTATATTGTATGCAATGTTCCGTTTCTTCCCCACATCAATTGAACTTCGTCAGGAACCATTCCTGTGGGCAAAAGACCTATCAACATACGATTCTATTCTCAACCTGCCTTTTACTATTCCTCTTTACGGCGATCATGTGAGCCTCTTTACTTTGCTTATGACGGCGTCAACCATTATTACGATGAAAATGTCAGGCTCTACGTCAGGTCAGGACCAGCCAGGAAT
This sequence comes from Bacteroidales bacterium, assembly GCA_049654745.1. GTDB lineage: Bacteria > Bacteroidota > Bacteroidia > Bacteroidales > VadinHA17 > LD21. The sequence continues at coordinate 18,806 of JBASIK010000225.1, read as the reverse complement.
GAAAGTAATGATGTACATGATGCCGGTAATGTTCATGCTGATACTAAACAATTTTTCAGCAGGGCTTACATATTATTATTTCCTGGCTAATGTTCTTTCCTATATCCAGAATCTTGTCTCAAAACGTTTCATTAACCAGGAAGAGATACTGGCAAAGATTGAAGAAAGCAAGAAAAAACCCCTTAAAAAATCAAAATGGCAACAGCGACTTGAAGAAGCTGCAAAAGCCAGAGGAATAAATCCACCTAAAAAATAAACTATCGCTAAAAAATTATTGGTTTTTAAAATTAGACCGGATAATTCATTTTGTCGAAAACTCTTTTTCAGACAAATATAACTATGTTCAATTGTTAAATTTCTTTAAAAAATATTGTATGAGAATTTAAATAATCTTATTTTTAAATCTAAATTTCTAATAAAAGGGGAATGGGGAAAAAAGTTAAAAACAAAGATCTGGCTATCAGATTAGGTGTATCTCCTACTCTGGTATCATTAGTACTTAACAATAAAGCTGACCTTTACGGTATAAAAAAGGAGACCCAGGAAAAAGTTCTGGCACTTGCCAGGCAGATGGGTTTCTTTGATGTTAAGGAAGAAAAGAGAGCTCCTTATCCGGTGGAGACTGCTCCCGGGATAGTTGGAATGATTGTTCCTTCACTGGCCGATCAGTTTGTGTATGACATCACGCCTTATCTGCAGAAGGAATTTTCGAGCATTGGTTTAGGATTTACTGTTATTCTAAAAGATCCTGACGATGGCCGATTCAATAGATTTGTTTCGGCTTTCAGAAAGTTTTTCAGCGGGTTGATTTTGGTTGGTGAAGCAGCCGATGAAAAAACTATCAGCACTTTAAGAGACAATGATTATCCATTCGTCCTGCTTGAAAAAACAACTGAAAAGCACAGGCTGAATACAGTTATGACAGATGTCATGGCAGGAATAAATATGCTGACTGAATATATAGGCAGGAAAGGTTACAGGAATATACTAATACTTTGCAGTGAGAAAAGACACAGGGAGAAGGAAAAGATAATTAAAGAATTAGTTAATTCCCTGAATAGAATTCCTGGAGGCATTAGCCGGCCACTCATTGAATTTGTAAATGAGCCTGTTGCAGAAGAGGATTTTGATTTTAAACAGATTGGGAAATACTTGCAACCGCCTCTCAGTATTCAGCTTATTATAACAATAAACGCATCCCTTGTCTATCCTCTTCTTTCAGCACTCGAAAACAAAAAAATAAGGGTACCGTATGATGTGGCACTCATATCTTTTGAGGAAGGACCCGGATTTGCCTTCCTCCATCCTCCGATTACTTCTTTGAGAAAACCTGTCTCCGCACTTGCGCATAAAGCTTCTAATATGATCTGGTCGGAGATTAAAAATGCCGGAAAGAGTAAGTACAGAAGACAATTACAGCTTGCTCCGGAACTTGTAATAAGGAGGTCCTGCGGAAATTTTTAATTGAATCTTTATTTTATGCGAGTTAAATTCTTATCCCTGCTCTGTCTGTTATCAATAATTGCGGGTGGATGCAGGGAAGAACATCTTATTTCATCACGTGACTACAGAAAAAAAGTAGAAAACGATTTTAAAGAACGTAGAAAACTTGCTGCTGGCAGAAATGAAGAGCTTTTTGCTGTTTTCAGGTCAGGTCTTGATTTGCCTGCCGCCGAAGCACTGAAATTTCTTTATGCCTATATGCCTCTTTCAGATCTGGCCGATTACGATGGTGAATTTTTCTATGACAACGTGAAGATTGCCCTGAAAGCAAGAAACGAAACTCCATGGGGAAAATCCATACCAGAAGACTTATTTCTGCATTATGTGCTTCCTGTCCGGGTAAACAATGAAAACCTCGATTCATTCAGAATAGTTTATTATGATGAGATAATGAGCAGGATAAAAGGGCTGGATGCTGAATCAGCAGCTCTCGAAATTAATCACTGGTGCCATGAAAAAGTAGCATACCAGCCCTCGGATATCCGGACTTCCGGTCCGTTAAGTACCATACTTTCAGCAAGAGGACGGTGTGGTGAAGAATCGACCTTTACAGTCTCTGCCCTCAGGGCTGCATGCCTGCCTGCACGTCAGGTTTACGTTCCGAGATGGGCTCATACCGATGATAATCATGCATGGGTGGAAGTAGGGATAAATGGCACTTGGCATTATATGGGAGCATGTGAACCGGAACCCGTGCTCGACAGAGGCTGGTTTACCGAACCAGCAAAACGGGCAATGCTCGTACATACAAAATCATTCGGAGCTCCTTCAAATGAAGAAAAATCTGTTCTTGAATTCAGAAACTATTCCATTATTAATAACCTTTCAATGTATGCTGATACAAGAATAGTTAACGTTAAATTGACTGATTCTTTTGGAAAGCCTGGTGAGGATGCTTCCGTTGAATTTTGTATTTATAATTTTTCTGAATTCTACCCTCTGATCGTACTCTCAACAGACAAACATGGCACTGCCAGTTTTGAAACAGGATATGGAGATTTTCTTGTATGGGCCTATAAAGGAGAAACTTTCGATTTCAGGTTTGTAAAAGCCTTTGATAAAGATACAGTGTTTCTTTGTCCCATAAAGAATCCATCAGACTCAGGCATTATTCATATTGACATCAACCCTCCTCCTGTAAAAAAACCGTTTCCACCACTACCTGAGCAACTTGTACATGAAAACGATAAGAGACTGGCATACGAGGATAGCATAAGGAACAACTATATTAAATCGTGGCTAAGTGAAAACGAAGCCGTTTCACTTGCTGCTTCACTTAACATTCCTGCTGAAGAAGTAGTAGACATTATAAGAAAATCTGAGGGCAACTATAGAGAGATTATCAGATTTCTATTAGAATTTAAAGATATTCAGACGAAGAAAAAACTTAAAATTCTGAACCTTGTTTCAGAAAAAGATCTCAGAGATACAAGGGCTGTAGTTCTTGCTGATCATCTTCAAAATGCAATTCCATATGACAGCTCTTTAATGTGTTATGACAGAGATACTTACGATGAGTATGTGCTTAATCCGAGGATAGCAGATGAAATGCTCCGAAGCTGGAGAAGCTATCTTAAGGATAAAATTCCGGATAAACTCCGCCATGAAGCATTGCGGAATCCTGAATTAATTATACAGTATGTGAATGATAATATAATTATTAAAGAGGAAGAAAATTATTACAGAACACCATTATCTCCATCGGGAACACACAATTTAAGAGTTGCCGACAATCATTCACGAAATATTTACTTCGTTGCTCTTTGCCGTCTCAGTGGTATTCCCGCAAGGCTTGACAAAGGGACAATGCGTCCGCAATATTATTTTAACAGAAAGTGGAACGATGTATATTTTGCAGGAGAGAACCCTCCCGGGACAAAAGGATTTCTGAAGCTTGTTTGTGAGCAGTCTGATTTGGTTCCTGAATATTTCAAAAACTTTACAATAGCAAGGTTTGAAAATGGAAGATATAATACTCTTCAATTCGATTATGATATGAAGATCAGTGATTTTGAAGATAAAATTCCATTACCTCCCGGATACTATATGGTTGTAACAGGCAACAGAACCTTGAATGACAAAATTCTTGCATCTATGAAATTTTTCAGAATAAATCCTGTTGAAACGACCAGAGTAGAAGTTGTTGTCAGAAAATAAAACTTTTATTTTCAATTAATTAACAGTTGTTTATAAAAATTCTTAATTTTAAAGCAGGAGTCATAGTTCAAAAATCCTATATTTGTGTTTGTATGGTATTGCATTTTAATATGCAATAAAAGGGAATACGGTTAGAATCCGTAACAGTGCCCGCTGCTGTGATGCCTGGTCGCAAAGCGACCATGGTTTTTGATAACCTGCCACTGTCCTGATAAACCGGGATGGGAAGGCTTCAAAAACCGGGACAAGTCAGAAGACCTGCCATACAAGTTCAATAGTTCTAAGCTTTCGGGAAGAAAAGCGAAGAATCATCAAGAATGATTCCAACTTAATTTCCTGGCAGTTAAGAATATTGATGAGATTTTGATGTTAATCTTAAATATATTCTTATGAATGCAAGGTTTTTTTTATTCGCCACACTGCTTTTTTGTGGAGTTGTAATTATCTCATGTCAGAAAGAGAAAGTTGAAACTGACATAGTGGACTTTGAGGAACTGCCTCTGGATGATTCAGGTATATGGAACGGTTCAGATGGCTCCGGAGGATTCAGATCGGGAAATATTTTTTTCGTAAATCATTACAACAGTCTGTACCAGGCATGGAGTGGATTTGCTTATACTAATCATAGCGATACTGTAACAGGTGATTATACCAATCAGTACAGTTCAATAACAGGGTCAGGCTTTGATAACTCATTGAAGTACGGCGTTTTTTACTTTTCAGGCATACCCGACACAATAGTATTTGAAATACCTGAAAAAGTTACAGATATAGCCCTCTGTAACACAACTTTTACTTACAAAGCTGTAAAAAATGGAACGGTTTTCAGCAAAAAGTTTGGAGGTGATTCGGGCAACGACCCTGATTGGCTGAAAGTTACAATTACTCCAATCAGTGAAGAAGGTATTGCCCTGGGTTATGTTGATGTTTATCTTGCTGATTTCAGATACACCGATAATAAATACGATTATATATCGAATGTATGGATATCTATAGACCTCAGTCAGTTCGGATTTATCAAGCGGCTGAAATTTGAAATGTCATCAAGCGACTCGGGAGAATGGGGAATGAACACCCCGGCATATGTCTGCATTGATAACATTAAAGGTATTCTTGCAAAGGATAAATAATGAAGTCGCCAACCTTGAAAATATTGGCTCTGTTTATTATTTCTGTTCTTAGCAGGAATGGATTTTCTCAAAAAACCAATATCTCTCTATTAAAGGAACACCCAATATTTTACGAGGATCCTTCTATAAAAGAATGGGCTTCTGCTTGCAGGATCATAAGAGGGTATATACAGATTGATAAAAAGGAACTGGGCAGGGCATCAGCAGGCGAAGAAACTGCCTGTCTCGGTAAGGCAGATAATGTAACTGTGAGCCTGGGCGATTCTGGTATTGCAGTTGTTACTTTCAGTGAACCGGTTAGAAATATTGACGGGTATGACTTTGCAGTATTCGAAAATTCCTTTGATGGTCAGTTCCTTGAACTCGCTTTTGTGGAAGTTAGTTCCGACAGTATGAGATGGGTCAGATTCCCATCGATATCACTTACACCCACCAATATTCAAACAGGAACTTTTGGTTTTACTGATGCGAAGAATATTTATAATCTTGCAGGAAAATACAGGTTATTTTATGGGACTCCCTTTGACCTTGAGGAACTTAAAGATTCAGCAGGCATAGATTTATCAAGCATTAAGTATATTAGAATTATTGATGCTATAGGTTGTATTGATGACAGATATGCTTCATATGATGCCCTTGGCAACAAAATTAATGACCCCTGGCCAACCCCATTTCCGCAATCAGGATTTGATCTTGATGCTGTTGCTGTACTTAAACAGGTAACAGAAATTAACATTCCCGAAGCTTCAGTGCCTTTTAAAATTTATCCTAATCCTTCAACAGGAAAAATATATATTGATTTACCGGGGGGAGCTATGCATGATGTATTTATATCAGATAATACAGGTAAGGTTCTTAGCAAAAAGCGCATAGGTGATTACGTCAATACTTTCAATATTGAAAACTTTAAACCTGGCATTTACTTTATTCAGATAATCGGTAATAATACCAGATATGTTACACGAATTGTAATCAATTAGGATGAAGCTGTTAAGGAAAATATTGCTGGTTATTTCTGCCGTATCACCATTTATGGCTGATGCGCAGAAAAATTCTACCGGTGACACTATACATATAAAAGAAATAGTAATAGAGGCAAAAATAACTGATGGTATAACTGGCTCATGGAAACAAATCGAAATTGATTCCGGGTTACTTTCAGGTAAAAAACTTCTGAGTCTGTCAGATATAATGACGGAGTCAGTACCCTTATATATCAAAACTTATGGCCCGGGGAACCTCTCCACAGTCTCTTTCAGAGGGACCGGGGCGGTTCATACACAGGTGGCGTGGAATGGGATTGTGATAAATTCACCCATGCTTGGTCAGATAGATTTGTCTATAATTCCGTCAGCTTTCGCTGATGAGATTACAATTGATTGCGGAAGCAGTTCAATGTTCAGAACAAACGGGGCCTTCGGAGGATTGATAAATCTCAAAACCAAACCAGAATGGAATAATGGACTGAGAGCTGGTTTCGACTTTGGAACGGGTAGTTTTGGTTTATGGTCCGGGTCGTTAAAAGCCGAGGCAGGAAATAACAGATTTCAGTCAGTAACAAGACTTTTCTACCGGAGGGCTGATAACGACTTCAGATATCTTAATAATGTAAGCTATTCAGAGCCTGTATATGAGAGAAGATTAAATGCCGACTTCAGCCAGTATGCGGTTATGAATGAAATATTTTTCAGGGGAATTAATTCCGTTTCGTCCCTATCTGTATGGGCTCAGGCTGCAGCCAGAAATCTGCCACCCAATATACTTTTAACAGCAACTGCTCCAGGTGAAAGTCAGAATGATGCTTCAGTTCGTACAATTTTCAGTCATTCAAAATATTACAGCAAATCAAACTTGGATCTAACTTCTGCTGTGATTTATGATAAACTGAACTATACCAATAAACAGGCAATGATAAATTCTTTGAATCAATCAGTTTCGTTTATTAATAAAGGGGCATGGGAAACACGTTTTCAATCAGGATTAAATGTAAAACTAGCTCTAAATGAGGAATTTAATATTGTTAAATCAGTAAATTATAATGGACTGAAGCAAAGAAATATCTTGTCTGTAACTGGTATTGCGAGAAAAAGAATTCAGAACGGCGGCATAACCCTGCTGGTAGGGGAGATAATTTCCGGTAAAAAATTACTGTTACCTGATTTCTCGGCAGGATTTGACTATTATATTGAAGGGAAAATCGGGAAATTTATAAAAGCAAATCTTTCAAGAAATTCCAGGATCCCCACAATGAATGATTTGTACTGGAATCCAGGAGGCAATCCGGACATAAGGAATGAATATTGCTTTTCAGGCGAAATCAACGGAGGCATTAACCATCAAATTGACAAAAACTTCGTTGTATCAGGTGAAGCATCTCTCTATTCACATAGAATACGGGACATGATACAATGGCTGCCGGGAGATAATAATTACTGGAGACCTGAAAATATTCTTTCTGTAAATGTAACAGGCTGTGAAACAAACATTAAAATGAATTACAGCCCGGGAAATTTGAAATATTTTATTCATATTCATTACACACTAAATAAATCAGTTTACGGGACCAGCTCTGAGCAAATGAAGGGTAAACAGCTTCTATATGTGCCATTGAATCAGGGAGGAGGAAACATAAAAGTTCAATACAAAAAAACATATGCATCTCTGAACGGTGAATACACCGGTAAAAGGTTTACAACGGTTGATAACAGCAAATTTTTGAGGGGATATTTTATAGTTAACTCGGAAATTGGGACAAACTTACAGTTCCTTAAAAGTAATTTCGGTCTCAAAATCAGAGTTGAAAATATTTTAAATACAGAATATGAAATGATTGCCTATTATCCAATGCCCGGAAGATGGTTTATGTTTTCAGTTAATTACAGGTATGGCAAATGAATAAAAGAGTAATAGAAATACTGATTTTTAGCTTAATCGGGCTCACTTCGTGTTCCCTGCAGGATGATCCACCTGAACCATTTTACGATAATTTTCTCAGCTCAAAAGGGTTATTTGTTCTTAACGAAGGAAATTTCATGGCGGGTAATGGCTCTGTGTCATTCTATTCAACAGACTCCATGAAGATTTACAATGATATTTTCAGTAATGCTAATTCGAGACCCATTGGTGATGTGCCCAATCATATGGGCATTATAGGTGATAGAGCATTCATTGTTGTAAATAATTCAGGAAAAATTGAAGTGACTTCCTGTAAAACCATGAAATCAATTGCAGTTATTCCGGGTTTAACCTCACCAAGACAGATTCTTTTTATTAATAATAACAAAGCCTATGTTTCCAGTCTTTATTCAACTAAAATAATAGTTATAAATCTGGAAAATTATACAATTAATAGTTATATTGATATAAGAAGAACATCAGAATCAATGATCCTTTGTGAAGGAAAGGCTTACATTTCCTGCTGGTCGGGAGGGGATGAGCTGGTGGTTGTTGATACATCCAGTGATACTGTGATCGATTCAATAAAAGTTGGTCATGAGCCTGAAAGCATGGTCATTGACCGGAATGGGAAATTATGGGTCCTTTGTTCGGGAAGTTATACCGGCGAATTTTATCCGGAACTTGTTGTAATTAATACTGTTACAGATAGTGTTGAAAAGAAATTTCAATTCGGTTCAAAACTTATGTATCCATGCTGTCTAAGAATAAATGGTACAGGAGATACTATCTATTATATCGAAAGATCTATCTGGAGGATGGCTGTTACATCTGACCAATTACCTGCAGAGCCGTTTATCAGGGCTTCGGGTCGTAATTTTTATAAAATAGGTATTGAACCGGAAAGTGGCAGGCTCTTTGCAACAAATGCAATTGATTACCAGCAGAAGGGTTTTCTGTTGATTTTTAACAGAGACGGAACAGTAGCAGATTCAGTTAAGGTTGGTATAATCCCGGGTTATATTTGTTTTAAACAATAAGGATGAAATAATGCCTGAAAATAAATCATCAACATACCATAAACTGATTGATGGAATAATTTATGTCGTTATAATTATTTTCGTTTTTAATTCGTGCAAAAACAAAAATGCATTACCCGATAAAACATCCGAATATCAGCCTGTTTCTGTAAAATATGCCCGGCATTTTGATCTTATACCTGAAAACGGATATACCAGACTATCAATAATTAACCCCTGGCAGAAATCATCAGGATTAAAATTTGAATATTATTTGTTGCAAAAAGGAATAAAACCTCCTGCAGGTTTTGATACTTCAAAAATTATAAAAGTTCCGGTAGAAAAGGTTGTTCTTATGTCAACAACCTATATTCCCATGGTAATGGCGATAGGGGCAGGGGAGGCCGTTAAAGGCATTTCCGGAGTAAATTTTGTATTCGACACAATAGTAAGAGGGAAAATTATAGAAGGTAAGATTGTTGATATTGGTTATGAAGAAAATCTTAATAAAGAGCTAATTTTCAAACTGTCACCCGACCTGATTATTGCCTATGGGGTGGGAAGCGAGGCTGCAGGAAACATGAGAAAACTGGAAGAGTCAGGAATAAAAATACTTTTTAATGCTGATTATCTTGAAGAAAATCCACTTGGCAGAGCCGAATGGATAAAAGTTTTCGGAGCCCTTTTTTGCAGGGAAAAAGAAGCCGATTCCGTTTTCCGGGCTGTTGAAAAAGAATACAACGAAATTAAATCATTCATAAGTGAAAGGGTTAAAAACAGGCCTAATGTCATGCTCGGCCTTCCCTGGAAGGACAGCTGGTTCATATCACCAGGTAATTCATATATATCCGTTATCATCAATGATGCCGGAGGCAATTACCTTTGGAAAGATACAGAGGCTGATTATTCTGTTCCTCTTGGCATAGAAAATGTATTTGTAAAAGCGTCGAAAGCTGATTTCTGGATTAATACCGGAGATGCAACCAGCATTAAAGCCATTCTTTCTATTGACAAAAGACTGGGGTTTATTAATCCGGTCAGAAAAGGCAATGTGTACAACAATAATAAGAGAGTTTCAGAAGGTGGAGGCAATGATTACTGGGAAAGCGGCACACTTTATCCCCAACGTATACTCAAAGATATTGCATCGATACTCCATCCGGAATTGTTTCCCGGTTATGAATGGTATTATTACAGAAAGATTGAGTGAGCTTCAGAAAAAATATTTATGGTCAATATAAACGCGAAATATAGATTTTCTGGCAGAAATAGAATAAAAATCCTTCTTTTAACAATATTTCTTTTGACAGCACTCTTATTTTCACTTGATATAATTCTTGGCTCAGTGACAATAAAACTGAAAGATATTTTTGATGTTCTGCTGAACAAATCTGATTCTGAAATATATTCAGTTATTGTAAAATTCAGAATTCCAAAAGCTATTACGGCACTTCTTGTAGGTATCTCTTTGTCAGTTAGTGGTTTACAGATGCAAACAATATTTCGTAATCCAATGGCAGGCCCTTATGTACTTGGTATTAGTTCCGGTGCGAGTCTGGGGGTTGCTGTTCTGATACTTGGTTTTTCAGATTATTTTACCGCAAAATCACTTGAGTTTTTTGGAAACTGGTCGCTTGCTGCAGCATCATGGGCAGGAGCGGGAATAGTTATGGTAATTATTATGCTTATTTCCATAAAAATTAAAGACATTCTCACCATATTAATACTTGGCATAATGTTGTCAGGAGGCATCTCGTCCATTGTCAGCATTATGCAGTATTTCAGCAGTGAAACAATGTTGAAATCGTATGTAATCTGGACTATGGGAAGCCTTGGAAATGTTTCATCTGAGCAATTAGAGGTTATGGCATTATGTGTTGCAGCTGGACTTATTATCAACATATTTTCATTAAAGATGTTGAATGCCATATTATTAGGTGAGACCTATGCAGAAACACTCGGTGTAAACATCAAAAAGGCAAGAATTTTGGTTTTTGTTTCCACCAGTCTGTTAGCCGGAACTGTTACCGCCTTTTGTGGTCCTGTTGGATTTATCGGTATAGCTGTACCTCATATTGCAAGAATGATTTTCAAAACATCCGACCACCGTATTCTAATGCCTTCAGTAATACTTGCAGGCGCCTCTCTAATGCTTGTAAGCGACATAATTTCCCAGCTTCCTGGTTCCGAAAGAGTGCTTCCTGTAAATGCTGTCACTTCACTTATTGGAATACCTATTGTTATATGGGTGATTCTGAAAACCAGAAAATATGCCTGACAGATGATTTACAATAAAAAAGTTACAGTTATCGAACTGAAGTCTTTAATAACAGGCTACAGAAAAACAGGTGCTCTTTTCCCACTTGTTGGGCCAGTAAATATATCTGCGCAAAGAGGAGAATTTATTGCGATAATTGGCCGAAACGGAATTGGCAAAAGTACTTTGCTTAAAACAATAGCCGGTTTACTTAAACCTCTTGGGGGAGATGTAATTATTAAAAGGAAAAAAATCACCGAATACAGTCGCAACGAACTTGCAGCAACAACAGCGTATGTTTCAACTGAACAGATTAGAGCCGATAGTATGAAAGTTGGAGAGCTTGTAGAACTGGGGAGATATCCTTACACTTCATGGACAGGAAGGTTGTCAGAAACTGACAAGGAAAAAATATTCTTTGCCCTGGAAAAAACCGGTATTCTTGACCTACGTGACAGGTTTATTGGTGAATTGTCTGACGGTGAAAGGCAGAAAGCAATGATTGCCAGAGTGATAGCTCAGGATACTGATATCCTCATTATGGACGAACCTGTAGCATTCCTTGATATCAAGAACAAATATGAAATAATGCATCTTCTCAGGTCACTTTCAGATGAGCAAAACAAAACCATCATCTTTTCCGGGCACGACCTGTCGCTGATAATGGATCAGTGCGACAGAATCTGGCTAATTGCTGATAGGATAATATATGATGGCGCACCTGAAGATCTGGTACTTAACGGTTTGATGAACAAGCTTTTTGATGATAGTAGTTTTAAATTCAGTGAGCGTGATGCTACTTTCAGTACCCGGAGGGAATACCTGGCTGATATAAAGATAAATGGTGAAGGTATTTACAAGTTCTGGACCATAAAGGCTCTTAACAGGGGTGGTTTCAGAGCTGTAAGCCATGAAACAATGGAGTCAGTAACGGTTGATAAAGATGCTGATGGTTATTACTGGATTTATAAATCTAAAATTGCAGAAAGTCCGAAATTAAGAACAATTCATGCGTTATTGCAATGGCTAAGAAGAGTTCCAGAGAATGACTGAAGGTCTATTTCATGTTATATATCCTGTAATCATTAATGAACGATTCAACTGATTCAACTGGAAGCTTTTTTGCTATAATCTTTTTATCCTTGTCGAGAATATAAATCAAAGGTGTTGAGGTTACATTATAATAATAGTCGTATCTTGTAGTTCTCATTGGATCCCATCCGTTGATCCAGTAAAGCTTATTTTCCTGAATGAATTTTTCCCATTTCTCCCTGTCGGGTTGTGTACAAACCGCAAATACTTCAATACCCTTATCTTTATTCTTCTCGTAGTAATCTCTAAGTTTTGGAACAGCTTCTTTACAGTGACCGCAGTCGGGTTCCCAGAAGAGAAGAATTACAAAATCTTTTTTTATTTCATTCAGGGAAACAAAGACATTATTGAAAGTATTCATTATCAGGTCGTGGGCTTTAACCCCTATAAGATTCGGCCTTATCCTGTCTACTTCTTTACGCAGGTTGTCGCGCCACTCCTGAGTAGTCCAGTCTGCCTTGCCCGATAAATATATATCATCTGCAAGTTTTACAATTATCGCATCATGTCCCATTATTTCGCTTTCCCGGAAATGATTAAAGAGGTATACTGCTGCATACTGGAACATTTTGTAGTTATTGCCAATCCTGGCAAAAAGCTTGTCGATTTCTTTGTTAATCGAATCCGGAAGCTGAATCACCACATTCCTGAAAAATGTATCAAGTTTTGAATGGAATATAGGAGTGCGTAGTATTCTCTCATCGGTAAAATCTATATTGTCGAAAAAATGCTCTTTATTGTAATAATAGGCAAGCATGTACCGGAGTGAATCGGGATTTTTTGTGCCCTGCGGGATATTAAATTCTGGTATTTCAACAGGCATCATGGCTCTCACAAGCATTGCAAGAAGAGAACCTTTGTTTTTGTTCTCGACTTCACGCAGGTATTCCTTCATTTTCTCTTCATGCTTAATCCGTGCTTCCTGCAGAATCCTTAGAGAATCATTGTTATTTTTGTTTTTCTGATATCTTTCAGCTAGTTCAGCAGATTTGCTCTGAAGCTTAATCCAGTTTCTCTGGTATTCAATAAAAGCTGAATTTTCAGCTGAGCCTGAAAAAGAAAGTGTATTGAAGAAGTCAGGGTATGAACATTTTACTTCAAAAAACTGGTCATCAGGAACAAGAATTTCAAAATATTTCTTGCCGGGCAGGACAATAAGATATATACCCTGTGGCAGGGATTCTTTACCTTTAAAGACTCCGTATCCGGTTTTATCAAGCTTAAGTGTATCTTTCAGATATTGCTTGTCGCCGTAGTGATAAGCCAGATAAAGGGTAGAATCACCCAGCCCTGTCAACCTTACACTTATTTCATAGCCGTTTTTTGACTGAGAAAATAAGGAAACATGTATGGTCAACAAGAAAATTATCAGAGGTATTCTCATATTTTATAATTCTTGGAACAGCAAAAATAATAATAGCAATTTTTTTGCCAAATCATAATTTTTGGGAATTTAGAAATATATTATACTTTTGAATTGTTAATTCAGGGGTTACAGGGTGAAAATATCGATCCTCATTCCGGTAAATAATTACGACATCGTTGCACTTGTGCACAGCATGAAGGATGGGATGTCAAAAGTTACAGAATTCTGTGAAATTTTAATTGGTGATGATGGATCATCTGCTGATTACAGGGAAAAGTATAAGCAGCTCGAAGGGGAAGGAGTTAAACTTGTAGTTTCTGAAAAGAACATTGGAAGAGCAGCTATTCGCAATAGGCTTGCGCTTGAAGCGGTAGGTGATTACCTGTTGTTTATAGATGCAGATGCTATGCTACCGGGGACTGCTGAGGCTTATCTCAGAAAATGGCTTCCATTTATAGGAAAACATGAAGTAATTTGTGGAGGAGTATTGTATCATAGCATACCGCCCGATAATCCCGATCTGATGTTGAGATGGAAATTTGGACGTTACAGGGAACAGAAGAAAGCATCCGAAAGGAATCGACATCCTCATGCGTCATTTTCGACATTTAACTTCATGATAAAAAAATCAGTTATAATTAAAATCAGGTTTAACGAGGAACTTAAACAATATGGACATGAAGATACGCTTCTGGGTTATCAGCTTAAGAAAGCCGGAATAAGTATTTTCCATATTGATAATGGCTTAATGCATGAAGGACTGGAATCAAACAGGGAGTTCCTTAATAAAACAAAACTGGGAATTGAGAATCTGAGTCTGCTTTATGACAAAGTAACCGATAAGAAAACATTTTCAAAACTGGTAAAAATTTTAAGAACATATAACCGGCTTGAGGCTTTGAAATTAACCGGAATACTTTCAGCTATTTTCATCCGTTACCGTGAAAGAATGGAAATAAAACTCGATTCCTCTAAGATTTCACTCTGGTTGTTCACTTTTTACAAGTTGAGTATGTTTTGTACATACAGGGCTATACACGTGAGAAAACAAATATTGCCGGTTCTCTGATTATTTGTCTACCCATTTCATGTATCTTACATCAGGATTTCTGGAAATTGCAAGAATGCCATCAAGATGGTCGTATTCATGCTGTAGCAGTTCCGACATATCATCTTTCAAGCTCCACACATGACGCTTCCACTGCAGGTCATAAAATGATATGTCTATCATCCTGTGCCGCTTAACAAGGACAAGCAGATCTGGGAAACTCATGCAATCATCCCACACTTCTATAAGTTCCTCACTTTTCATTTCAATACACGGGTTTATAAGAGCTAATGGAGTATCTATATTGAGACATATAATCCTTTTAAGTAGCCCAATCTGGGGTGCGGCTATAGCTCTTCCACGTCCGTAGACCTGACGGAATTCAATTATAAGAGACCACATTTTTTCAACATACGGTAATAGTCCGGGTAATTCATCTCGGTTTACTGTTTCAGATTTCATCAGTAAAACAGGATCCCCTAGTTTTTTTATTTCTGAAAGTGCCACAGCTTCATTGTTTATTTTGGCGATAAGTCATTTATTATTCTTCCGTCTAAAGCATGATACTTCCTTAGTAAATCCACTGTAAGACATGAATGTACAGGTATTACAGCCACAAGTTCGCCTCTCTTGAATTTACGGATAAGCTTTCCGGGAACTGATAAAATACCGTGTTCCTGCGTAATAGACTTTACAAAAATCCTTTCTTCAGGGAAAACCCAACCGTTTTCTGCCAGAAATGCCACTTCTCCGAATATCTTTTTCCCATTTTCGCCAATAGTTATGCTTTCCTTTGACAGGTGTACCGCTCCGCCATATATTAAAACTTCATTTCGTTTGTAATTGATGTCGACTACAGGGCAATACACAGCCAGAGCTATATCTTCTTTTCTACATGAGCCGAGTTGATGCTGCATCAAATCGTAAAAGACAAAATTGCCAGGTCTGATTTCATCAATACCCGACAGATCTTCCACAACACTGCACGATGGAGTATCACCTGCAGAAAATATCAATCCTGGAAATGTTATTCTTTTTTTAATCTCTTTTGTTTTTAAGAGAGAATCTCCGTAGATACTTATTATTTCTTCTGGTGATTGTGCAGAATATGTATGGCCTGCATGAAAGAGGAATCCTTTAAGGCGAAGGTTATTATTTTTATTTATAATATCTATCATTCGCATTAATTGTTCATAATCATTCCATTCAACTCCTGAGCGTTTGTAACCGGTGTCTATTTCAATGAAACAACCTGCATCGAATTTTACTTTTTTTGTTAAAATCTCAAGATGTTCATAACTTGCTGTAAGCAGGTTGATTTGAGATTTTTCTGCAAGTTTTTTCACTTCATCAATTTCCCGGAAATTCAGGGGGAAGGCTATGGTGATGTCATGCCAGCCGTGATTTGAAAAGAAAGATGCCATAGTTATAGACGACACAGTGATTGCCTGAATGCCTTCATCCTTAAACCAGGTACCAATTGTTGCCGACTGGTGAGTTTTAAAATGGGGTCTGAACAATACATTTGAATTCATGGCTTTTTGGGCCATAAATCTGATGTTGCGTCTGCATTTACTTTCATCAAGCACAAGTGAAGGCTTGTGTATATTATCAATATGCATTTCTTTTACTCTATTTCGGTTTTTACCAGGCTAATATTTCCGTCGAGCCTTCTTATTGCTTTGAGAACAAAATCAAATCTGTCTATCATTGTGCAAAGGAAAAAATCTGTTGGAGGGGAAAACTCAGAATTTTCGGGTATAAAAAACCTTTTTCCTGAAGTGTTGCAGAGGTTGCGAATCTTTTCCGAGAAATCTTTGGTTCCTCCAGAGATTCTGTCGGCAATGAACTCAGCACACAAAATATCTTCTTCGGCTGTTGTTTTACCACGGTATCCCATTGCTACAAGTGAAACAGTTTCGGGATTGATTTTTTTGATATATCGTGCTACAGCACTGGCATTTACAAGGCTGCCTGTTAAAAGCTCAGTTGATGAATATGCACTCAACAGACCCCTTGTTCCTGCAGTGGTTGTCTGAATAAGAATTTTACCACTGAGATTACTAAGAAGAATTTCTGTAGGGCTATTCCCCAGGTCAAAGCCTGCAATTTTTTTCTCATCCCGTTCACCTGCCAGTACTGATTCTTTGTATCTTTCCTTGAGTCTGAATGCTTTATCAATGCTGTCAGTGACAATTATTTCCCTGACACCTGCATCAAATGCATAACAAGAAACAGAAAATGCTCTGAATACGTCAATTACAACTGTCACACCATCAGCCTTTTGGGCGCCTTCCACAAATTCCAGAATTTTTATTTTCATGTTTTAAAAAAAGAGCTTGGAAAGTTACAATATTTTATGATTGTAATTTCATATATTTGAACCTGATAGTTAAATGTTCAGAAATGGGAAGTCCTGTTACATGGTTTTACAATAAACTAAAAGATTTAAATGAACTTATCTGGCATACACCTCTTTCCGAACTTACAAGACGTAAAATATTTCTTGTCAAGCAATTAAGAATAATTATAATTGCAGCCAGGGGATTTATTAACAATAAGGTTCAGGTGCAGGCATCAGCGCTTACTTTTTATTCACTTCTATCTGTTGTTCCTCTTGCTGCAATTGCTTTTGCAATTGCTAAAGGTTTTGGACTGGATCAGAATCTTGAACAGGAGATAGTTAAAAATTTCCAGTCACAGAAAGAGGTACTTGACTGGCTACTTACAAATGCCAGAAATGCACTTGATGCAACAAAGGGAGGATATATGGCAGGTGTAGGCGTTCTGGTTCTATTATGGTCTGTTATGTCACTCCTCGACAGTATCGAAAGTGCTTTTAATCATATATGGGAAATCAGGGGTTCACGTCCGTGGTACCGAAAATTTACTGATTACCTGACAATTATGATAATAGCACCAATATTCATCATTCTTTCAGGCAGTATTACAGTGTTTATAAACACCCGGTTGAGTGAATTTATTGGTCAATCGGGTATGCTTGAGATTTTAAAACCTGTAGTTTCGTTCATTATCAAATTTTTACCCTTTTTGCTCACATGGTTAATTCTTGCCATCTTATATATTGTAATACCTAACACAAAAGTCAGATTTTCTTCCGCTTTTATTGCAGGAATTATTGCAGGTACTTTACTTCAGATACTACAGTGGCTCTATATCGATTTACAATTTGGAATTACCCGTCTCAATTCAATTTATGGCAGTTTTGCTGCAATTCCACTCTTTATTATCTGGCTTCAGATGAGCTGGATTGTTGTTCTGCTTGGAGCTGAGCTCTCATTTGCCAATCAGAATGTGTCGAGGTATGAATATGAATTCGAGGCTCAAAATATAAGTTACTATCATAAAAAGGCTCTTGCGGTAATGATTATGAGTTTGATAATTAAAAATTTCGAGAATGGTGAGCCACCTGTTAGTGCTGATACAATTTCAACTGAACTTAAGATACCGGTAAGGCTGGTAAGGGATATTGTTCAGGATCTGAATACAATAGGACTTGTATCAAGTGTTGTGAGGGATGATAGTAAAGAGAGACTCTACCAGCCGGCAATGAATATCGAAAATTACACTATCAGTTTCGTTCTTTCCCGCCTTGAGAAAAAAGGAATTGAACAGAAAATTCTGGAGAAGAACAAAGATTTTGATAAAGTAGTTGCAATACTTGAAAAATTTAATAAACAGATCTCAAAATCGGGTGCAAATATCCTGTTAAGGGAACTTTGAAATAAATCAGAGTAATTTTATTTTCTTTTTTTCTTTCCTTTTTCTTCTTCTTTTTTATATGAAACGATATAGCTGATAAAATCCGGAAAATTTTTCCATTTATTGAAGGGAAAGTGAGACTCCGGAAGTATAACAGTTTTTGTTTCGGGTTGAGTTTTCCAGAATGTTTGCTGTGCCTTTGCAGGATAGACTCTGTCATCTTCTGAAATGACAGCATAATTCCATTTAAAGTCAGTTTTAATTTCTTCAAGCATTTTATTGTACATCCACCTCAGTTCATCCTCGAGGGATTTAATAGTTCTTCTGGGCAATCTATCCTGGTAGTTGAGAAATGTTTTTTTATCACCGAAAACTCTCAGATAGAATTTTTTAACATTTTTTTCAGTGAGATTTTTCAATGTTCCTTCAATGACCTTTTTGCTTATTCCATATTTTTTATCAGTCGGTAAAGGTGTGCCATTAACTGCAATTTTCACATCAGGTTTAATGCCCATTTTTTCGGATAAAAAACCTGCTGCCCATACGCCAAGTGACCAACCTATAAGAATTATCCGTGTATAGGTTTTCATCTCAGGAAGGACAAGTGGTTCTGCAG
>JBASIK010000224.1:0-23004 GCA_049654745.1 Bacteroidales bacterium | reverse complement strand
GTTTGCACCTGAAACGGCCGGATTGTAGATATTTCCACCGAAAACGTCCAGCTGTTTAATGGTTATGCTCCTCACCCTGTTGCCCGAGTACTTTATGAAACTCTCATCACTTCTCTGGTTTATTTTTTCAGGATTAACAGTATCGGGTGATACTACAACCAGATCGTACAGAATCTTGGTTAATCTGGTTCGTGAGGCTTTTGACTTCAGGGAGTCGTAGAAAGCAATTGTCTTTTCGTTTTCTGTCCTTTTCACATTTATGAAGAAAGAAGGCAGGACAATTACAGAGTCATTTCTGATAAAAAACCTGTCGTTATTTATGCGCAGAAATGAACCGCTCTTGATTTTTAAAAAAGTGGTATCACGGCCACTTTCTGCCTGAGGATAAACAACTGATGTTAACAATATCAGCAGAACCTGCAGGATTGGCCTGATAATATCACGCTTTTTTCTTATCTCCCGAAGGCACATCAGGGTTTGTTGGTATTGGCTACAAGTACATCGTCAGAATTGAACTGGAAGCCTACACGTTTTCCTGTAATAATTTTTGAATGCTGAATTTTAGCTTCGGCCTGACCAACTGTTGCGATTTTTACTGTATCGTAAGGTGGCACCAGCAGATCAAATTCAAGAGAATACTGTATAGCAGTAAGAATTATCCTTTGCAGTGATTCCCTGTTTATCTCTTCATTTCCGAAGTTCGTGTAGAACATGCCCATCTGACGCTTTCCTTCAACAAAATATTGCTTTTCGTGGTTGATGAAAATCCTGGCAATAAGGTATCCAAGGTCGTCGAGGCGGTTATATTTGAAACTGTCAGCAAGAAAGTTATAAATATAGATAATGCCTGCATAGGCATTAAACTTGTCTTTCTGGACGTATGGTGTTCTCCATACTGGATGATCCCTGTCGAACTGGAAAATGTTTGAATGCATGCTGAACAGAAGTATATCGCCTGCAACCTTAATCTGTGCATCAAACTGGCCCCTGTCAGTGAATTCAAGTTTTACCCGCTGGTCAATTCCCGAAACACTCAGGTTGATTTCCTTTGTGAGATCTTTCAGTATTTCCTTCAGTAGAAAAAAAGTACTGAGTGTAATGTCATAGACTTTTTGTTTAAGCACTGACTTGCTTTTTAATGTATTAACAATGTTGTTTTTTTTATCTTCAGCTTCAGACATTGCAAAGAGTTTTATAAACAATTAACAACTAAAATAGGAAATTAATCCGATATATAAAATCGGGTGGGTACATTTTGTAATGTCTGAAGAAAAACGTAGAACCACGCAGGCTCAGTATGCTACGGCAAAAAGAACACGCCTGTCTGAAGGTTTACCTGAATATATGCATTTTCCTTTTTCTTCCTTGCTGTCAATAGGAATGCATCTGATGGTTGCTTTAGTTTCTTCCTTTATTCTGGCTTCAGTTTCGGGAGTTCCGTCCCAGTGAGCCATAACAAAGCCCCCTTTATCTTCAATTATGTTTTTAAATTCTTCCCACGAATCGGGATAATAAGTGTTTTCTTCCCTGAACTGTAGAGCTTTTTTGTAAATGTTTTTCTGTATTTCTTCAAGCAGCCGCACCACGTGCTCTTTTATTCTGCCGGCGGGGATTGTTTCTTTTTCAAGAGTGTCTCTTCTGGCTATTTCGGCTGTATTGTTCTTGACATCTCTCGGACCAACAGCTATTCTCACAGGAACGCCTTTAAATTCGTAATGAGAGAATTTCCAGCCTGGGGTCTGGGTGTCACGGTCGTCATATGTTACTGAAATGCCTGCTGATTCAAGGTCGGATTTTATTTTCAGTGCTGTTGCTGAGATTGCATTGAGGTCGCTGTTAGTCTTGTATATTGGAACAATAACAACCTGGATGGGAGCCAGTCTGGGAGGCAGTACAAGGCCATTATTGTCGGCATGAGCCATTACAAGGGCACCCATAAGCCTTGTCGACACACCCCATGAAGTTGCCCATACATAATCGAGTTTTCCGGTACGGTCAGTAAATTTTACATCAAAAGCTTTTGCAAAATTCTGGCCGAGGAAGTGGCTTGTGCCAGCCTGAAGCGCTTTCCCATCCTGCATTAATGCTTCTATGGTAAGTGTTTCCAGTGCGCCTGCAAAACGCTCACTTTCAGTTTTGTAACCTTTAATAACCGGAATTGCCATCGTGTTCTCTGCAAAATCTGCATAGAGGTTAATAATTTTAAGTGTTTCTTCCATAGCTTCTTCTGAGGTGGCGTGAGCCGTATGACCTTCCTGCCATAGAAATTCTGCAGTCCTCAGGAAGAGCCTTGTGCGCATCTCCCACCTTACAACATTTGCCCATTGATTTATAAGAATAGGCAGGTCACGATATGATTGTATCCAGTTTTTATATGTATTCCAGATAATTGTTTCGGATGTGGGACGTACTATCAGCTCTTCTTCAAGCCTGGCTTCAGGATCAATAATAATTCCTTTACCGGTTTCATCATTTTTAAGTCTGTAATGCGTTACAACAGCACATTCCTTTGCAAAACCCTCAACATGGGCAGCCTCCCTCGCAAAGAATGATTTGGGAATAAAAAGAGGAAAATATGCATTCACATGACCGGTGGCTTTAAACATCCTGTCGAGCTCTGCCTGTATCTTTTCCCATATAGCATAACCGTATGGACGTATTACCATACATCCTCTTACAGCAGAATTCTCAGCAAGTTCTGCCTTGATTACCAGATCGTTATACCACTGTGCGTAGTTCTCTTCCTTGTTTGTTAAAAACTTTGCCATTTTTTTGGTATGGTATTTGTTTTTATTTTTACTGAAAAACGGATTGCGCAAAAATAGAGAAAAAACTCAGGAATTTTAAAATAAAAACCGGGAGGTTTGCCATGAAAACAAAAATTTTAATCGGAATCATAGGAGCAATGCTGATGCCAGGACTAACAACCGAGGCACAGATAGCAAGCTCTGGAAACTACAGGAATGACGAAGCTGGAATAGTAATAAACAATTACTATAACTACGATTTCCATTATTCTTCCAGAATAAACAGGTTCCACAGGTCATTCGTTAGTTTTGAATATTATTCTCCGGTTTTCACAGATGTCTACTGGTACAGTTACCAGCCTTATACCTGGGGTTTAACTATTTACGGAGGGGCAAGAATCGGTATAGGTGTTACATATAACTATCCGGTATATTATGCATGGTGGGATTATCCCTGGTCATACGGATGGGATTATGCATGGTATGGCGGTTCTTTCTACTGGGGTTATACTCCGCTCTACGTTACATGGTACACTCCTGTGGTTGTAAATGTAAGGATAAACAGATGGTGGCCCGGAACATATTATGCATATCACGTCAGGAACCGCTGGTATGGTGATTACAGACCTGTTTACAATACTTACAATTATTATTACTACAATACCTCAGGTAGATATGATGCAGGCTCTGGCGGTGTCTCGCGGAGAGTTTCACCTACAACCACTTCATCTCAGACAGTTAATACAGGCCGTGGTGCAGGCACACTGCCGTCATCGGGCAACCAGGGAAATACAGGTTCTGTAAATCAGAATAGAAGAAATGTTAATGCCCGCGTTCATCAGGGCGATCAGGGCAACAACAATAGCCTTGATCCGGGCAATACAAATAATGTCAACAGAGGCATTGATTCTGGAAATAATCCAGGCAGAAGAAATGTTCCTTCAAACAACGGCAACGTCCATCAGGGCGACCAGGGTAACAATAACAGCCTCAATCCCGGAAATACCGGCAACGTAAACCGTGGAATAAATTCAGGCAACAACCCTGGCAGGAATAATGTTAGCAATCAGGGGAATCAAAGCCAGGGGAATGCCGGTCGTGCTGTTATATCTACACCATCGAACAGCAGGGTGCAGTCGGGGGTTATGACTCCTTCACGTCCGGGTGCAACTGGTAACACAAGCCGGCCTGCCAGCGTCAGCACAGGCAGAACAGTAACTCAGCCTGCAGTGTCGCAGGGAACCAGAAGAACTGTTTCAACAAGTCCCGCCGTAAGATACTCAGGGGGCGAATCAAGATCAACAAGAGCAATCAGGTCAGTCTCTTCCGGAAGTACCAAAAGCTCCGGTTCAAAAAACGAGGAAAATAAAGGAAATTCAAATAGCTCTTCATCAAGAAGAAGATAAACAGAATGAGAATATTTGTTAACGATGATATTAAGAGTGTCTGGAAATTTTTTTGTTCCGAATCTGAAATTGAGAAAAAAAATTTAAATTTGTGTCTGCAGGTAAATTTTATTGAAAAAGAGCAATTTTTTGGTATAGATTTTGATTGTATTTAATAAAAAATAATTCAAGGGGAGGTTAAAAAATGAAAGCAATTTTGTACATACTGGTTCTGGCGGCCCTGCTTGCAAGCTCGTGTGCTACAGGCGGCAGGTACGTGAAAAGCGAATTCGACGATTTGTACTATCTGCCCTCCGACCGGGTAATGGTAAACAAGAGCATTGCCAGCCATAATCTGCCTGGTGACCTGAAACAGGAAGAACAATACTTTGACAACATTTATTCTGGTGATACTCTGATTGCCGAGCAGTACAACGAAAATGTTGATTTCGACAATTCTTTGTACTACAATAAAGATTACAGTCCGTTTGAATATATGGACGACTGGTCATATTCAAACCGGCTGAGAAGGTTCTACGGCAATTATTTCTACCCGTACTGGAGAGATCCATTCTACTATAGCTGGAACTATACGCCGTGGTACTACTACGATTACTTCTACAACCCGTACTGGGGAAGCCTCTATGATCCATTCTATTATGGAATGTACCCCGGAATGTATTACGGATTCTATGGAAGCTATTTCGGATCTTTCTACAGCCCGTATTCATTCTATTATTCAGGATATTACTGGCCAACATACCGCTTCTATTACAGGGATGACTTCAGTTCAGCCACCGAAGGCAGACGTGAGAGGTACAGCTCGTTGACAAACAGTTATACAAGCACCTCAACAAGAGGAAGGACTACAGGATATGTCCCTTCAACAGGTGGCTCAACAACCAATGTGGCCTCAACTTCGAGGAGAACAGAGTCATCTCTCACCAGCCCGCGCCAGAGCAGCTCAACCGATTCAAAATCAGGACAGATAGCACAGACAAGGCGCGATGTTTCATCTTCAACAAGGAATGTTGAGACCAGACCCGAATACAGCCAGGTTTCAAGAAGCTATACACCTACATACAATAATCCGAGGCTCAGCGACCGTCCATCATACAACACAAGCAGAGTCTCAACAGAGGCAGTACAGAGAAGTACTCCCAATACCAGAACTGGTAACGTAGGTGTGTACAGGTCAAATTCTGACAGTTATTTCAACAGCGTTGAAAGAAGAGCACCTTCATCATATTCTGTCGGACAGACACGTACCGTTACTCCTTCAAGTGTGGGTGACTATTCAGCACCTTCAATGAGGAGCGTAACGAGAGATGCTTCTGTTTCTTCCAGCAGACGGTATGAAAGCAGCAGCTTCTCTTCAGGCATGTCCTCAGGATCCGTCAGCAGCGGTTCCAGTGGAGCTTCTATCGGTTCATCAGGTGGAGGATCTTCATCAGGCTCAGTCTCTACCGGAACCAGAAGATAATGTGAAATAAGAAAAATTAAAAGTTCATTTTCTAACTGATAAAGTTAACATTCCTTTTAGGAATGAAAGGGATAAGTACATTTTTAATTAAAAGATCATGAAACCAATTCTTACAGCAATAGTAGCAGTTTTTCTGACAATAAGTGCTGCTCAGGCACAGAACCTGGATGATGCCCTGCGGTATTCCAGAACATTTTACAACGGAACAGCAAGATTTATGGCAATGGGTGGAGCATTTACCGCTCTTGGAGCTGACCTCTCCGCAATAAGCCTTAATCCGGCCGGAACAGGCGTATTCAGATCCTTCGAGACAACTATTACGCCAAACCTGATGTATAACAATTCATCCACCCTCTTTAATAACTCCCGCTCAAGCGATTTCAAATATACTTTCGGCCTCAACCAGGCAGGATTGGTTGCAAACCTTATAAGTAATGAAGGTTCATCAGGACTGGTCAAACTAAACTTTGCCTACTCCTTTTTGAAATCCAACAACTATAACGAAAACGTAACCGTCAAAGGAATAAGCGAAAATACTTCCATGGCTGAATACTGGGCAATAATATCCGACGGAATCTATTACAAAGACCTTACCGGCTCAGCCGGCATTGCTTACGACGTGTGGGTGATAGATACAATAACCGGCTCGGGAGGTATAAGATATGGCTCAGTGTTCTGCGCCTACGGCGATGGTGATTACATTTACGGTCAGACAATCAGACGATTGATAGAAAATGAAGGATACAACAGTGAGCATGCATTTTCAGTTGGAGCAAATTTTTCAGAGAAATACTTCCTTGGAGCTACTATAACTATAAATAAACTTTCGTATACCGGACATTACGAACATCTTGAAGCAGATTATGATGAAGTAATCCCCGATTTTAACAATTTTACATATACCGACCACCTCGAAGCTGCAGGTACAGGATATTCTCTAAGAATAGGAACTATTTTACGACCTGTTGATATGCTCCGTATTGGCGCTGCATTTCATACCCCAACAATTTACCGAATAAGAGAATATTTTTACGATCAGATATCTTCCTCATTTGATAATGGAGATAGTTACAGCAATTCAAATGACCCGATGAGGTATTCATATACCCTTACGACTCCTTTCAAGGCAGTTGCAGGTGTGGCTGTTCAAATAAAGAAGCTTGCAATAGTTAGCGCCGATTACGAATTTATAGATTATCGTACCGCCAGGTTCAGCAAAGCAAACGATGGCTATAGTTATTACAATGAAAATGAATCAGTTAAGAAATCATTGAAATCAGCTTCAAATCTGAAGCTGGGAACAGAGTTCAGAGTCAGTTCATTCTATATCAGAGGTGGCTATGGCATTTACGGAAGTGCTTTTTCCAGCGGAGAGATTAACAAAAATATGACGTATAATTCAGTTTCTTTCGGATTGGGATTCAGACAGCAAAATTTCTTCTTCGACCTTGCATTTACAAGCCTTTCGAATACTATGAAGTATATGATGTATTACGATCCTGATTACCTTAAACCTGCTGATATAACATATACCAGAAATAACTTCACGGCAACCTTTGGATTTAAATTCTGAAAGAAATATTGGGAAATAAAAAAGCCTGTTAATAAAAGGATATTCTTAAGGAATCAAAAATATTCAATAAGGGATTAATATCTCAGGAAGATAATTTACGGCATCCGGGCCTGCATTGAAAATAAGGTCAAGAGAACTTAATCCCGGAATGAAATCAAAGCGGTCGTAAAATACCTGGAGATATTTCTTATAAGTGAACAATTTGTCCATCTCCCTGTTTTTAGGGCTTATAAAATATCTCCAATCAGGTTCACAGGTCTTTACAGGTTCAAAAAAATCGGTGTATGTTATTTGTGGTCTGATATCCATTAAATCAACCAGTACCTGAAGCGATTCCATATTGAGATCAAGTAAAAATGTATGGCTTTTTGAGATTATTTTTTCGACTTTTTCATAGTAATAGTCGAAATATGGAGATGCTTTGTAAGAAGAATATATACTTCGCAGATGAATCTGTTGCCATCTTTTGGTATAATCAATCCTGATATCTTTTATTGCTCTTTTATGAAAACTGCCTTCAAGAACAGGTACTGAAAGAGCCATGACCCCATTAGCTGTGAGAATGTAGCACCTGTTTCTGAATGTTTGTTTGATGTAATTTTCTTCTCGTTCTATGAATACTCTTTCGGCCTTATTCACCAGTGTCATGTATTGTATGGGAGGAAAATAGGCCGTTGAAAGAAGTATCCTGTCCCTTTTCATTTCATTTTATTAATCATGCTTGCTGAGAAAGCTGCTCCGAAGCCGTTGTCGAT
Organism: Bacteroidales bacterium; assembly: GCA_049654745.1. GTDB lineage: Bacteria > Bacteroidota > Bacteroidia > Bacteroidales > VadinHA17 > LD21. The sequence goes on along the minus strand of JBASIK010000224.1, from coordinate 15,061 downwards.
GTTGACTACAGTTACTCCTGCAGCACAGCTGGTAAGCATAGCCAGCAGAGCTGAAATTCCCCCGAAGTTGGCACCATAGCCCACACTTGTTGGAACAGCAATTATCGGCTTATCAACAAGCCCTCCAACCACACTTGCCAGCGCACCCTCCATTCCTGCAATAACAATAATTACGCGACACTTTTTCAGATCATTAAGCCTGTCGAGGAATCGATGAATACCCGCAACACCCGCATCATAAATTCTGAGAACCTTGTTGCCCAGCAATTCAGCAGTTACAGCAGCTTCCTCAGCTATGGGTATGTCGGACGTTCCTGCAGTCACAACAGCTATTGGTGTCTCAGGTATTTCAGGCTCCTTCTTTTTTATGCTTATTATCCTTGCTTCAGGGTAATATACAGCTTCGGGTACAACACTTTTAACAGCCTCATACATCTCTTCATTTGCCCTTGTCCCGAATACATTTGTTTCTTTTTCAGCCAGCACCCTGAATATTTCCTTAACCTGTGCCACACTCTTACCTGAACAGTAAACAATCTCGGGATAACCTTTTCTTATCTCCCTGTGATGGTCGAGCTTCGCAAAACCAAGGTCGGTGTAAGGAAAATATTTTAAAATCTCAAGAGCTTCACTTACACTCTTTTTCTCTGACTTTACATCATTTAGAAGTTTTTCAATTTCGCTTATATTCATAATTTATTTAATTACTGCAAATTACAAGTATGGTTAATTTATGTCTCACAAATTATCCATGCTTCCGCTCCTGTAACCCTCCAGATCAACAGTTATGTATCTAAAACCTATTTCTTTTAATCTTTGAATAATTTCATTTCTTTCGGGGTAATTAATCAACTTCTCCATAAAGCCCTGTAAACATTCTATACGTGCAATCTCACCATGTTTTCTTACTCTTGTACCAAAAAATCCTTTTTCAAACAGGACATTTTCCGCTTCCTCTATCATTTTGATATCTTTTTCTGTAATTAAAGTATTGTAAGGTAATCTTGTAAGTAGACACGCCATTGACGGTTTGTTCCATATTTCGAGTCCCGCTTCTTTCAGTGCTGTTCTGATCTCTTCTTTTGTAAGGTTTGCCTCTGCCAGCGGACTTCTTACTGAAAGCTCAGAAAGAGCTTTAAGACCCGGGCGGTAACTGTTCATATCATCAAAGTTTGACCCATCAGCCAGGTATTTGAAATTGTTAAGTGAAGCAAACTGAAGAATCTGACTGAAAATGTGTTTCTTACACAGGTAACACCTGTCAGGTGGATTGTTTTTTACAGCCTCAGGGACATCAATCTTAAGAATTCTGTGGTCAATCTTATGTTGTCTGCAGAACTCCACAGCTTCATTTAATTCAATGTCGGGTATATATATCGTTTTTACGGTTACAGCAGCCATTTTAAGCCCTTTTATACCCGATGCCCTGTACACAAGGAAAGAACTGTCTACACCACCTGAAAAGGCAATCAATAAAGGGTTCAGTCCAGAAAGAATTGTGTCGAGATGGTGTAATTTATCATGCAGATTCATTTCTTCTTTTATTATGTATCTCACTGATGATGTTGTTGTAAACTTCTTTCAGAGGCTTTCCGGTCTCTGCGGCAATTTTGCGACACTCTTCATATTCGGGTTTGAAAGATACTTCTTTGCCTTTATAGAATGATCTTTTAAAGGTTACAGGCCCGTATAGGGTCTGAACAGTTTCAAAAGTTCTTGATAGTGTCTCTTTTTGAAAGGTAAAGCACCTGATACCCAGAGTGGTTGATTCTGTAAAGATAATATCCTTCAGAGCATCCACATTATTTTTTTCGCATATAATGCTGAGTATGATACCTGGTCTGCTTTTCTTCATAATAATGTTTGAGAGGAATACGTCTGACGCTCCTGCACTAAAAAGTTTTTCGGAAATGTAATCGTAGTGCTCCGGATTCATATCGTCAATATTACATTCCAGTAAAACTGCCTCATGACCTTCCTCTGTTAATTCCTCTGGTTCACAAAGAAAAACTCTAAGAATATTTGGCACTTCAGGATGATCTTTATGTCCGATTCCGTGGCCTGTTTTAAGAATTTTCATGTTAACAGGCTTATTAAAAACTTTTCCCAGAACAGTAATTATTGCTGCGCCTGTTGGTGTTGTTGCTTCAAAATCAACTCCTCCTTTTCTTATTGGAAAATTCCTGAGCAATTCTGCTGTAGCAGGAGCAGGTACTGGCAACACACCATGTTCACATCTTACAGTTCCCCCACCCGTTTCTATTACCGATACGTGAACCTCATCAACATTCAGAGCATTAAAACAAATTGCTGCGCCTACTATGTCAATTATAGCATCAGTTGCGCCAACTTCATGAAAATGAACTTCCTCAACCGGTATTCCGTGTACAGATGCTTCAGCTTCGGCAAGCTTTCTGAATATCTTCCGGCTCAGTTCTTTTGTCTTTCTGTCAAGAGCCGATGAGTCAATAATTTTATAAATGTCCGTGAGATGTCTGTAAGCGTGTTCATGCTTTGTCTGAACTACAGTAACCTTAGTTCCGTATATCCCATGCCGCTGATCCCTGGTTACATCAAGTTTCCATCCGTCAAGGTTAAGTTTTCCAAGCTCATCATTCAGATATTTCACATCAACACCCAGGTCAATCATTGCACCCAGGTTCATATCCCCACTGATTCCTGAAAAACAATCGTAATAGAGAAACTTCATTGCAGGCGATTATTAAGTTTATGTTACTAATAACAATTTATCGCCCGTAAAGTTAATAGTTTGGAACAATTAAAATATGTTAAATATGCCTGCTTGTGTTTCCTTATGTTAAAATATGTGATTATTCAATAGAGAAAAAATGTATTTTCGCACAGTTATTGAAACAATAATAAAAAATTCATAATGAAGCGCAGAGATTTTATAATCAAATCGGCAAGCGCAGGTTTTGCAGCAAGCGCAGCCCTGAGTTTAGGCGGTTATAAAAAACTCATCGACGACAAACCCGTAAGTCAGTCGTACGATCTCGTAGCAATAATGGGAGGTAAACCTGAAGCAATGTTTGATCTTGGCATTCAGGAACTTGGGGGAATGGGCAAGTTTGTTTCCAAAGGGCAGAAAGTTCTTGTCAAACCTAATATAGGGTGGGACAGAACCCCGGAATATGCAGCATGTACAAACCCTGCACTCGTAAAAAGAATTATTGAGCATTGTTTCAGAGCAGGTGCAAAGGAAGTTTATGTTTTTGACCATACCGTCGATAACTGGGTGAATTGTTACAGAAATTCAGGCATCGAAAAAGCAGCAAAAGATGCTGGAGCCAAAGTTGTACCTGCTAATACCGAGAATTATTACCAGGAAATATCTATTCCTGAAGCAAAAATTCTCAAAAAAACCAAAGTTCATCAATTATTACTCGAAACGGATGTTTTTATTAATGTTCCTGTCCTTAAAAATCATGATGCAACTCATATGACCTGTGCAATGAAAAATATGATGGGGGTTGTATGGGACAGGGCATACTGGCATAGAAACAACCTGCATCAGTGTATTGCCGATTACGCATTGTATAATAAAAAGCCTGTTCTGCATGTTATTGATTGTTATAATGTTATGACCAAGCATGGGCCACAGGGAGTTTCGAAAGAAGATGTTGCAATGCTTGAATCGCAGATAATTACAACCGACTGGGTAGCTGGTGATGCCGCAGCAGCAAAAATGATTAAACTCGACCCGTTAAGAATAGACTATATAAAGATTGCCCATGATATGGGCATAGGGAACATGAATCTTGATTCACTGAATATCCGAAGAATCAAAATGTAAGAGGAATGAGATCATCTTTACTTAAAAAGATACGGCAAGCTATAGCTCTTGCCGTTTTTATTGTTTTTTGTGTAATATTTCTCGACTACCGCCATCTGATACCTGAAAAATATTTTGATATACCTCTTTGGTTTCAGTTTGTACCATCTGCAATCAAATTTGTAACCATTGGGGTGGTGGCTGGATTAGGTTTTCTTGCAGTTTTGCTCCTGACTATCTTAACCGGAAGAACATACTGTTCGTTTCTGTGTCCTCTCGGAATATTACAGGACCTGTTCAGCAGAATAGGGGGGAAGATAAAAAGGCGTTTTAAACGCTTTGGTTTTAAAAGACCCCATACAGTTATAAGATATTCATTGCTTGCAGTAACGGTACTGGTGATCAGTTTGGGAGGTATATATGTTTTAAGCCTTCTTGACCCTTACAGTATTTTCGGACGTTTTGCTACATATTTTGCAAAGCCGGTCATACTGGCACTGAATAATTTTCTGTCGGGAATTCTCGAAAAATTCGATGTTTACACAATAGCGCACGTACAGATTTCCACATTTAGTGCGCTTGTTTATCTAGTTCCAGCAGGATTCCTCCTGCTGGTCGGTATATTGTCTCTTACAAAGGGAAGGCTTTACTGTAATTCTATCTGTCCTGTTGGCACTTTTCTTGGTTTGATTTCGAAAATTTCTTTACTGCGAATAAAATTCGACGAATCGAAATGCACAAAATGCGGGAGGTGTGCTATTGCATGCAAGTCATTTTGTATTGACTTTCTGAACAAAAAAATAGACAATTCACGTTGCGTGGAATGTTTCAACTGTATAAATAGTTGCCCGGATAAGGCATTGTCGTACAGTCTGGCAACAACAGGGAAGAAAAAGACAGAAACTGATAGTGAAAAGAGAAATTTTATCGGAGGGTTAATATTAATTCTTACGGGGCTATCGGTTAAGTCGCTGGCACAGGAAGAGGAACAGAAGGTTGAACATAAGGCATCAACTGTAAAGGAGAAAAAGACTTTTCCGGTATCACCTCCTGGCTCAACAAGCATCGAGAATTTTAATTCAAAATGTACAGCATGTTCATTGTGTATTTCTGCCTGTCCAAATAATGTGCTGGTACCTTCGCTTGTTCAGTACGGTATAACAGGTATTATGCAGCCACACATGGACTACCACAAAGGGTTCTGTGCTTACGAGTGTAAGAGATGCCTTGAGATTTGCCCTACCGGCGCAATTATGCCTCTTGAGCTGGAAGCAAAAAAACTTACAAAAATAGGAACAGCAATATTTGTCAGGGATAATTGCATTGTTGAAACCGAACGCACCGCATGCGGAGCCTGCGCCGAGAGCTGCCCGACAAAGGCTGTGCATATGGTGCCTTTCGAGGGAAATCTTACCATACCTGAAACAAATGACGAGATATGCATTGGATGCGGTCATTGTGAATTTGCTTGCCCTGTTGTACCTTATAAAGCAATCTATGTCGACGGCATTCCGGTTCATAAAGCTGCAAAAAAACCCGAAAATGTTCAGACCGACCTGAAGCATGAGGATTTTCCTTTCTGAACTCAAGAAAAAAGACAATGAACTTTAACAGATAAACAGAAAAGACATGAAAATTTCACATATTGAGCATATTGGCATAGCGGTTGCCAATCTGGAGGCATCTGTAAAAATTTATGAAGAGGTTTTCGGGCTGAAATGTTACAAAATTGAAGAGGTGCCCGGCCAGAAGGTGAGGACTGCCTTTTTCAGGGTGGGTGATACGAAAATAGAACTACTGGAGTCAACCGACCCGGAGGGACCTATAGGAAAATTCATTGAGAAAAAAGGGGAGGGGCTGCATCATATTGCTTTTGCAGTGGAGGATATTAAGGAAGGGATAGCTGATGCAATCAGTCAGGGAGCCCAGATGATAAACCAGGAGCCTGTCAAAGGTACGGATGATATGCTTGTTGCTTTTCTGCATCCAAAATCAACCAGGGGTGTTCTCATTGAAATATGTGAACAGGAAAAGCAAGTAATGTAAAAATCACTGATTTTTTGCGCATCTTACCCTTCGGGAATATTCCGAAGAATCTCAGTAAGCAGCTGCCAGAACCTTTCTACTGATTCAATGTTCAGCATCTCATCGGGTGTATGTGCCCCCTTTATAGTGGGGCCAATAGATATCATGTCGATGTTTTTGTTCTTTTCATAAATAAGTCCACATTCGAGTCCGGCGTGAATAGCTCTTACCTGAGGTTCAGTGCCAAAAAGTTTTTTATATGAAGCCCTTGCAATACCAAGTATTTCAGACGATGTGTTTGGCTTCCAGCCAGGATATCCATCGGATGAATGTACTTCACACCCTATTGATGAAAAACATTCTTTTACATTCTCCGATATTTCCTTCTTTGCCTGGTCTACTGAACTTCTCTGAGTTGTAACTATTTGAACAACATTTGTATCCACAAATTTTACAGAAGCCAGGTTTGTTGAGGTTTCAACCAGGTCTTCCATCTCTTCCGACCATTTTATTACTCCGTTAGGGCATCTGGTAAGAGCTTCCAGTAACTTTGAATGGCTTTCCGGATCCATTATTACCTCTGGAACAGGAATATTCTTTAACGAAAGGTTTAGTCCGGGTTCGAGGGAACCGTATTTCGCTGTAAGCTCTGAAAGTAATCTGTTTACTTCTTCTTTAATATGCCGGTTATACATCTGGTTTGAGGTTATGACAGCAACTGCTTCCCTTGGAATTGCATTTCTGGCATTTCCGCCGTTAAAGACATGCAGACCTATCTGATACTTGCGGGTAAGATTGGAAAGCAGTTCCGACATTATTTTCACGGAGTTTCCATAACCCTTGTGAATTTCATCTCCTGAATGTCCGCCATGCAGGCCTGTTAATGATATCTCATATGCCACAGAGCCTTCAGGTACCGGTGTAGTCTGGAACTTCATTTTTGCTGTTGTGTCGAGACCCCCTGCACAGCCTATATAGATAATGCCCTCATCTTCCGAATCGAGATTGATCAGAATCTGTCCGGTGAAAAAATCCGGTTTCAGGCTTATTGCTCCTGTCATGCCGGTCTCTTCATCTGTTGTAAAGAGGCATTCTATCCTGCCGGCTTTCAGGTTTTCATCTGTCAGAACGGCCAGTTGTGCTGCCATCCCTATGCCATCGTCGGCACCCAGGGTTGTGTTTTCAGCTTTTACCCACCCATCGGATATTTTTGGAATTACAGGATCAGTGTTCCAGTCATGGCGATGACCTGATAAAGTCTCACCAACCATGTCCATATGGCTCTGAAGGATTATAGTTTTTTTCCTTTCAAAGCCCGGTGAAGGTGGCTTCACGATTAAAATATTTCCGCTGGAATCCTCAAAAGCCTGCAGAGGGTTTTTCGATGCAAATTCAAGAAGGTATTTTCTTATTTTCTCTTCATGCTTTGATATGCGCGGTATCCTGCAAATCTCCTCAAAATATTCCCAAACCCTGCGGGGTCTCAATCCACTCAACTCTCCCATTTAAACAATATCATTTATTTTCAGCAACTTAATTTTTTAAGAGAAGCACAAAGGTAAGATTATTTTTGTTGGCAAAATATAAAAAATGTTAATAATACACTTTTTCTATATCAATAATTATAAAAGACATATTTTAAAAAGTTCCACTTTACCCCAGTTTCATTCTTTCCACTGCCTCCATGTTTCTTTCGTGAGTAATGACTTTAGCAACAGGTGTATACAGGTAATCAATCAGATCGGCATATTTTTCGGTTATTTTTCCCCTGACTATTTTCATTGTGGAGTTCATAAGTCCGTTATCTTCGGTCCATGCTTCATCAAGCACACCTATTGCCACCGGGAGCCATCTCTGTGGGAACATATTTCCATATTTCCCTGTTGTGCGGTATTCATTAATTTCATTTTCTATAAGTGTCAGGACGGCTCGCTTACCTTCATCCGAGTCGGCTGTAAGTCCTTTTTCTTCAAGATAGATTTTCAGAGCGTGCTGATTCGGAACAACGAGGGCAACTGTGTATGGCTTTTGATTGTTATACAGCATGCACTGGTCAATATATTTTGACTGCTCACTTATAGCCTCCTCGATACCTTCGGGACTGAATTTTTCACCGTCGTCGGCTATGAGCAGGCTCTTGTAACGTCCCAGAACATACAGGAAACCATCTTTATCCATGTATCCCATATCTCCGGTATAAAGCCACCCGTCTCTTATTGTTTCTTTTGTCGCTTTTTCATTTTTCCAGTAGCCGTACATAACGTTGCCGCCTCTGATTACTATTTCGCCCTTTTCTCCAACTGGAAGTTCATTTCCGTTTTCATCACAGATTTTCAGGTCCATGTTATTTACAAGAACACCTGAAGATCCAAGTTTGTGTCTTTCTTTGGAGTTTGATGAGATGACTGGTGATGCTTCAGTAAGGCCATAACCCTGGAAAACCGGTACGCCGAGAGCATAGAAGAATCTCTGAAGTTCAATGTCGAGCAAAGCTCCGCCGCCGACGAAATATTCAAGCTCCCCGCCGAAAAACTCACGGATTTTACTGAAGAGAATCTTATCATATAGAGAGAGCAATGGTTTATAAATCTTCTGAATACCAGTTCCCCTGTTATATCCTTCTTTATTATAAGCATATGCAATTTTAAGTGCATGATTGAACAGCATTTCGGTAAATTTGCCCTTTTCGCGGATTGCCTTTTCGATGTTTTTCCTGAAGTTTTTTGAGAGAGCAGGAACGCTCAGAAGTAAATTGGGCTTAATTTCCTTTAGACATGAAGGTATATTGCGGAGAGTCTCCATAGGAGTCTTTCCGGTCTTTACAGCTGCTATGCTGGCACCTTTGCCCATAAAAGCATATATACCGCAGGTGTGCCCGAAGGAATGATCCCACGGAAGCATAAGCAGGGTTTTAAAAAAGGGTGGAATATCCATCAGTGAATATGCCTGATATACATTCGTTACATAATTCCCATGAGTGAGGATTATTCCCTTCGGATCGGCAGTTGTTCCGGAAGTGTAACAGATGTTTGCAAAATCATTTGGTGTAACGCTTTTATATATTTTTTCAAATTCCTCGTAATTGCCGGGTTTCTCAAGCCATTCCCTGCCAATTTTCTTTACTTCATTAAAATGTATTTCATTAGGCGGATATTCTTCACGGGCATCAAAGTGAATGATTTTCTCAATGCCAGGGCAATCACTAATTATCTCTTTCAGCTTCTGATACTGTATTGATGAGATCATTACCATCCTCGATTCTGAATGATTCAGTCTGAACTTTATTTCCTCCGGATTGAGCTTAACAGAAAGAGGCACGTTTACAGCTCCGGTGTAAAGAACGCCTAACTCACCTATGACCCAGCTATTACGCCCTTCTGATATTAAACTGATCCGGTCTCCCTTCTTTATACCGAGATTTATCAGTCCGGCAGCAAATTCATGAACGTGTTTTCTAACCTCACTGTATGTCATTCCTTCATATTTATCTCCGGGTTTCTCCCACAGATATACATTGTTACTGAATTTTTCAACATTTTCTTCAAAAAATTGTACCAGCGATTTCATTTTATGTGCTTTTAAGTTAAGATTACAAATCTTTTAGCAAAATCAGGTTCTAATATACGAAATTCGAAAAATTTAAATTGTTTTTTATGGTGAAAGGGTGAAATATCTTTGCTTTAAGGGCAACTCTGGTTCATAACTTATAAAAACTCAGTTTGTTATATTGTTCATTTATTTGTATATTTGTTTATAATATTAAATCAGTTCAATTAAATTTAATTAATTCATTATTTATGAGGAAGTTATACATTATCTTAATACTTGTTGTTTTTATTCCTTTCACCTCATGCAAATGGCTGAAGGAAAAAGGCATATTTGGAAGAAAGGTTGATACAATGGCTGTATGGCAGGCAAGGCAGGACAGTATCAGGATAGCTGATTCATTGAGGGCGGTTCAGGAAAGAATAGCACTTGAGAATCAACGGCTGGAGCAGGAGAGGCTTGCTGAACAACAGAGGCTTGAGTGGGAAAGAAAATACAAGTACAATATTATTGTTGGCAGTTTTATTACTCCTGAATATGCAAGGAATTGTCTGGCAGATTACCAGGCAAAGGGATACACAAATGCCAGGATTATACCTCTTGAAAATACAAGGTTTGAGATGGTTTCTGCAGAGGCGCATGACAATTTCCGCACTGCCGTAAACCGTTTGAAACAGTTTCAGGATACCGTTGCATTCGATGCATGGCTCTATATTTACAGCAAATAATTTTTACCAGTTACCCGAATCAGGATTTATAAACAGTCTGTTCCCTGTCGGAACCTACTGATATCAGAGTTACAGGTACACCTGTTTCTTTTTCAATGAACTCCACATATTTTTTGAGAGTTTCAGGCAGATCATTATATTTTTTTATGTTGGATATATCTTCCTTCCAGCCCGGGAATTCGCGGTAAACAGGTTCTGTTTTACAAACGTTATATTCAAAAGGCACTTCTTCAGTTTCTTTTCCGTTTATTTTATATGAAGTACAAACTTTGACGGAGCCGAGCCCGGATAATACATCGGCCTTTGTCATAAAGAGTCTGGTAACACCATTGATCATTATTGCATATTTGAGAGCGGGAAGGTCAAGCCAGCCACATCTTCGTGGGCGGCCTGTTGTAGCACCAAATTCAACTCCTCTTTTCCTGATTTCCTCTCCTGTTTCATCAGACAGTTCAGTAGGGAAGGGCCCGCTACCTACTCTGGTGCAGTACGCTTTAAAGATCCCAAACACCTCGCCGGCTCTTGCAGGAGATACACCAAGTCCGGTAAACGCCCCTGCGCTTATTGTATTAGAGGATGTAACATATGGATATGTCCCAAAATCTATGTCAAGCATCGTTCCCTGTGCACCTTCGGCAAGAATTTTTTTATTCTTTCTGATCATTTCATTAAGAAAGTACTCACTGTTGACAAGCTTAAATTCCCTGAGCAGTTCCACCCCTTCAAACCATCCCTCCTCGTAATCACTCAGATTAAATTCAAAACCCAAACCGGCTGCAGTTCTCAGGTGCATCTCAAGAGCTCTTTTATAAAGCTCCATAAAATCCTTCCGCACTATATCACCAACCCTTATTCCGTTTCTTGCTGCCTTGTCGGTATATGCAGGGCCTATCCCCTTAAGGGTGGAACCTATTTTTAAAGTTCCTTTCATATGTTCAAATGCTGCATCAAGTATTCTGTGACCCGGCAAAATAAGATGAGCCCTTTTTGAAATTATTAATCTTTTTTTTACCTCTTCATGGGTAATATCAAGACTGTTCACTTCCTGCTTGAAAACAGCAGGATCAAGTACAACACCATTTCCTATCAGATTTAATTTGCCCTCCCGGAAAATACCCGAAGGAATCAAATGCAAAATATATTTTACATTGTTAAACACAATTGAATGACCGGCGTTCGGACCACCCTGAAATCTTGCAATTATATCATAATCAGGACTTAAAGCATCAACAATCTTTCCTTTGCCTTCATCGCCCCATTGTAAACCAAGTAGAATGTCTATCTTCATTTTAAATCTAAAGGTTAAAAAAATGCTTCACAAGTTACGAATAAATTTAAATCAAGAACCAGTTACTGAAATGTTGTTAATAAATGAAAATAATGTTCTGCTATTATGCAATAAAATGGTTTTAAAAATGTGGCACCGGGAATAGATTGATAAATAAAGGTTTTAAATTTAAATAAAGTAATGTTTTGATTTAACTTTTTTGCTGGATACCCTATGTTAAAAGAATTTAAATTTATATATTTACAATACCATTTAAGAATAAATTTTTAAAAATTACTGAGATGAAAAGAATGATAATGATTTTTTTAGTTGTGATGTTTCTGGTAGCAGGAAATGGATATAGTTATTCACAGGAAACATCTTCTCCTTCAAAGGAATATAAATTTACCGTTAAAACAAATCCACTTGCTGCGCTTGGCGGACCTTTCTGGGTGGTAGTTATCCCGGTAACAGGAGAGTATAAGGCATATTTTGAAACAAAAGTCACAAATAAAACGTCATTTCAGATTGGTGCCAGTTATATCGGACCAAGCGTGTTGCTCAATCTTGACGAAATAACAAAAAGTGAAGATGGAGAGGAAATTACAGGTGTTAAAACAAGCGGATACCGTATTCAGGGTACCTATAAATTTTTCGTAAGTAGAGACCTTAATGCCCCTGAAGGATTTTACCTGGCACCTAATATCTCTTATGCTACCGCATCAATTAAAAACAAGGCAAATCCAGATGATAAAATAAATGGAACAAAGTTAAATATTAACGGATTAATTGGTTATCAGTTAATTACTTCAGGTGGTTTTACGCTTGATGTTTTTGCCGGACTTGGTTTTGTATCGAGAAAATACAGTGTGTCAGGAGCTTTTGACTCTGAAGAATTTAAAACCAAGAGCAGTGTCTCGGTGCCCTTTGGTTTAGCATTCGGTTATGCATTCTGAACGAAGTATTTAAAATTTTCTTAAAGAGGATATTTACTTTTTACATTCCGGAACCCCGTAAATATAAAGGGAATGAAACAGCGGCCTGAAATTGTTCATTTCACAGGCCGTTTTAATTATTTCATTTATTCGAGGATCACAGAACTCGATTACCTTCCCCGAGTTAATATCGATAAGATGATCGTGCTGGCTGCACTGGAAAGCCTTCTCATAATAGGAAATGTTTTTGCCAAACTGGTGCCTTATCACAAGGTTGGCATCGAGCAAAAGATTTATTGTATTGTAAAGTGTTGCCCTGCTAACCCTGTACCTCTTGTTTTTCATTGAGATATACAGCGATTCAATATCAAAATGACCATCACGACTGTATATCTCTTCCAGTATGGCATATCGTTCCGGCGTTTTTCTGCATCTCTTCCTTTCAAGATATTCAGTGAATATCTGCTTTACAACTTTTTTTGTTTCTTCGATGGTCATTTATAGCCAAATTTGATATTTAAATTCCATGTGCTTATTTAAGAACTTCCTCATAAAACCGGGAAATTCACTATAATGTCTCTTCGCCAAAATTTTCCACCCTCCTAACTTTCTCAACTCCTTTAACGTTTGATATTTTCATTATCAGATTATTAAGGTCCCTGGTGTGATGCACATAAAGATCCAGCGATCCTTCAAAAATGCCATCATGAACCGAAACATTTATGTTGCGGATGTTTGCTTTGAGCTCGTCTGAAATGATGTTTGTTATATCTTTTAGAAGCCCGATTCTGTCAATCCCTGAAATACTGATTCTTGCAAGAAATGATGCTAGTTTATGCATTGTCCATTTTACTGCAATAATTCTGTTACCTTCACTCGACATCAACCTGACCGCCACAGGGCAATTACGCTTGTGAACAATTATTATTCCTTCATGCGACAGGTATCCAGTAACTTCATCTCCCGGAATAGGATTGCAGCATTTTGCTATCTCGTACGATTGTTCATCACCTTCAATATTCTCTCGTAGCAGGAAAGGATTTTTTGTATCGAATTTAACCTGTTGAGTTGCAGCTTCAGCTTCTGTGCCGGATAATTCTTTATCTTTTTTTGGGCCTATCAGCTTAAGATCCCAGTATTTAATGATACTTTTTGACGGGTTTTTACGCACAATTTTCTTCAGATTGTCGAGAGTAATTATGCCAAGTCCAATTTTTGAATATAGTTCCTCTTTATTTGTAACTTCATAATGGATCATGATTTTTTTAAGTGTTTCGGAAGTTGGAGCCAAACCTATTTCATTTAGTTTTTCCTCAAGAATTGTCATGCCTTTTTGTATCCGGTCTCTCGATTCAGCTTTCAGGGCATTTTTAATTGCTGCCTTTGCCCTTGGTGTATGAACAAAATTTAACCATTCCTTTTCAGGGGATGCTTTGTCAGATGTAATTATTTCAACCTGGTCGCCACTGTTAAGGACCGTATTGAGTGGCATCAGCTTATAGTTTATTTTTGCTCCTATAGCCTTATTACCGACTTCCGTGTGGATTTCATATGCGAAATCAAGCGCGGTGGCTCCTTTGGGAAGCGAAATGAGATAACCTTTTGGAGTGAAGACCATTATCTCGGAAGAGAAGAGATTCATCTTGAAATCGTCAAGAAATTCTGCAGGATCTTCAAGGGGATTCTCAAGCAGTACCCTTATTCTTTTTATCCATTTGTCGAATTCACTTTCCTGTGAATCATCACCTTTATATTTCCAGTGAGCTGCATATCCTCTTTCGGCTATTTCATCCATTCTGGTACTGCGTATCTGCACTTCCACCCATTTACCTTCAGGCCCCATAACAGTCACATGAAGAGCTTCATATCCGTTCGGTTTCGGACGACTCAACCAGTCGCGAAGCCTGTCGGGTTTGGGAAGGTAAATGTCTGTTATCATTGAGTATATATTCCAGCACTGAGTTTTTTCCGATATGCCCGGGAAAGGCTCAAAAACAATCCGAAGAGCCAGTATATCATAGATTTCCTCAAAAGGAACATTCTTGGTCTGCATTTTTTTCCAGATCGAATAAATTGATTTTGGCCTTCCTGTAATTTCATATTTATAACCTGCCTCGTTCAGTTTTTCAATAATGGGTAATGAAAATTTGTTTATAAGCGCGTAATATTTTTTTTCATTATGTTTTAGTTTAGTCTGTATCTCCTCGTATATTTTTGGATGTCTGAATTTAAAGCTCAGGTCTTCAAGCTCTGTTTTTATTGCATACAAACCAAGCCTGGCTGCCAGCGGCGCATACAGGTATATGGTCTCACCAGCTACTTTAATCTTCTTGTTCTCGGGCAGCGAATCAAGCGTCCTCATATTATGCAGCCGGTCGGCTATCTTAATGAGTAGCACCCTCAGGTCGTCAGAAATGGTAAGAAGCATTTTTCTGAAATTTTCTGCCTGAAGTGAAGGAGGGATATCTGTATTGTAGGTTCCTGAAATTTTTGTCAACCCGTCAATCAAAGAAGCAATCTTGTCGCCAAATTCTCTTCTTACATCTTCGAGAGTATAATCAGTATCTTCAACTACATCGTGCAGAAGAGCGGTTGCAATCGATTTTGCACCCAGACCAATTTCTTGATTGACAATTTTTGCTACTTTAATAGGATGAATGATATATGGTTCGCCCGACTTGCGACGCATGTTCCAGTGTGCTTCATTGGCAACGTTGAAGGCTTTTTCAATAAGCTCCCTGTCACCCGGTTTGTTGCACCTGTAAAG
>JBASIK010000223.1:0-4214 GCA_049654745.1 Bacteroidales bacterium | reverse complement strand
CTATTAAACTTAAAAAGCAGCCGTGCGGCTGCTTCTCCGTGATCCCGGAGCGATTCGAACGCTCAACCAACAGACCCGGAATCTGTCATTCTATCCATTGAACTACGGGACCATAATCAATCGTGGTTTGTCTGTAAAAATCATAACCACAATGCAAAAATATAATCATTAGCTTATTTTTCCAAATTACTCCTATAATGAAATCTGCCAAAGTTTTTCTATTTTCGCACTCCAAAATACACTGGCAAAGATTCATCTTAACAACAAGTGAAATGGAGTATAAATTCCGTGAAATAGAAAAGAAATGGCAGAAATACTGGGAAGATAACAAAACATTCAAAACCTTTGATGATTTTTCCAATCCAAAAAAGTTCTATGTACTCGATATGTTTCCATATCCATCGGGGGCTGGATTACATGTAGGGCATCCCGAGGGATATACTGCTACCGATATAGTAGCCCGTTACAAAAGGATGAAAGGTTATAACGTTCTGCACCCAATGGGGTGGGACGCTTTTGGTCTTCCTGCAGAACAGTATGCCATCCAAACCGGAACTCATCCTGCTATAACAACAAAAAAGAACTGTGACACTTTCAGGCGGCAGATAAAAGAACTGGGGTTAAGCTACGACTGGGACAGGGAGATAAATACTACCGATCCTGAATATTATAAATGGACCCAGTGGATATTCATCAAAATCTACAATACATGGTTCGATGAAAAAGCAGGAAAAGGCAGACCCATTTCGGAACTTCCTATACCGGAAGAAGTAAAAAATGCAGGGCCTGAAGCCATAAGAAAATACATTGACTCAAAACGTCTGGCTTATTACGATGATGCACAGGTTTGGTGGTGTCCGGAATGCAAAATAGTGTGTGCCAACGAAGAGGTACTTTCCGACGGGTCGCATGAGAAATGCGGCAATTTGGTTGAAAAAAGAAAACTTAAACAATGGATGCTTCGCATTCCCCTTTATGCAGAAAGACTGCTTCAGGGTATTGAAAGCCTCGATTGGCCAGAAGGCATCAAGGAAATGCAGAGGAACTGGATTGGTCGATCAACAGGAGCTGAAGTAGATTTCCCCGTTGAAAACTCGGATGAAAAAATTACAGTCTTCACCACACGGCCCGATACTCTGTTTGGCGCCACCTATATGGTTCTCTCTCCGGAACATCCACTTGTTGAGAAACTTACAACCCCTTCCAGAAAAAGTGAAGTTGAAGAGTACATCAAGGCTGCTTCCCTAAAATCAGATCTCGAAAGGACAGACCTTTCCAAAGAAAAAACAGGCGTCTTCTCCGGAAGCTATGCAATAAACCCTGTCAACCTGCAGAAAATACCTGTATGGATTGCCGACTACGTTCTAATGGGTTACGGAACAGGTGCTATCATGGCAGTTCCGGCACACGACACACGCGACTTTGAATTTGCACAAAAATTCAACCTTCCGATTTTATGTATAATGGATCCCGACACTTCCGATGCCGAACAAAGAAAAAGAGTACTGGAAGGACATGAATGCTGGACAGAAGACGGTCGATATATAAATTCTAGTGATAAAACAACCGGTATTGATATTAACGGCCTAAACAAAGAGGCAGGAATAGCAAAAATGATTGCCTGGCTTGAAGAGAAGAAACTTGGCAGAGCTAAGGTAAATTACAAGCTTCGCGACTGGCTTTTCAGCCGTCAGCGTTACTGGGGAGAACCATTCCCTGTAATACACTGGGAAGACGGCGAAATAACAGTCCTGGATGAAAAAGAGTTGCCACTCACACTGCCTCCACTTGAAAAGTACCAGCCCGGTGAATCGGGTGAATCTCCCCTTGCTAATGCAACCGATTGGATAACAGTAACCGATGCAAGAGGAAGAAAAGGAAGACGCGAAACTAATACCATGCCTCAATGGGCTGGATCATGCTGGTATTACCTCAGGTTCATTGACCCCAAAAACAAAGAAGCAATATTCGATCCGGCAAAAGAAAAGTACTGGATGCCCGTTGACCTTTACATAGGAGGTGCCGAACATGCGGTTCTCCACCTTCTCTACAGCCGTTTCTGGCATAAAGTACTATATGACCTCGGCATCGTCTCAACCGATGAACCCTACCAGAAACTCTTCAACCAGGGTATGATACTGGCCTATGCCTACGAAACAGACAAAGGAGCCAAAATTGCCAGCGATATGGTTGTGGAAAAAGAAGGCAAATATTTCCACAAAGAGACTGGTGAAGAGCTCAGACAGATAGTTGCCAAAATGTCAAAAACCCTGAAAAATGTTGTTAACCCTGACGACGTAGTCAAAAAGTACGGAGCCGATTCGCTGAGACTCTATGAAATGTTCATGGGTCCTCTCGAAGCCACAAAACCATGGGACGATAAAGGTGTTAAAGGTGTATTCGGATTCCTTAACAAGACTTTCCGTTTTCTTTCAGAGAAAAACAACATTACCGAAGGCGAAGAAGATCCAGAAGTGATTAAAGCACTCCACCAGACTATCAAAAAAGTCGGAAACGATATTGAAAATCTACGCTTTAACACTGCTATCTCAGCAATGATGATTTTCATAAATCTGGCAACAAAAAAAGGCAAAATTACCAGGAGAACAGCAGAAACATTTATTAAAATATTATCACCCTTTGCTCCTCACCTTGCTGAAGAATTATGGAATCTTGCAGGACACAAAAAAACCATTGCATACGAGCCCTGGCCTGAATACAACGAAGAATACCTGAAAGAAGACACATTTGAATACCCGGTTTCATTCAATGGCAAGCTCAGGTTTAAACTGGAACTGCCTCTCTCGATGGACAAAAAAGAAATAGTTGACCGGGTTGTTTCTGATCCAAGATCTGCAAAGTGGCTCTCCGGTAAGAAGCCTGAAAATGTCATCGTTGTTCCTGGTAAAATAATAAATGTGGTTGTCAGGTAAACTCACCGGCCTTTGATGAGTCAGAAAATACAACAATTATTCAGAATCAAAAAGGTAACAGCAGGTGCACTATTTCTTCTGCTGCTGGCCTTAATATCTGATGGTTCCTGCAGGCAGGAAACGGAACCTGCGCTACAACTACAACCTGAAATTGCTACTACAGATTCAACGCCTTCTCAGAACAATGAACCGGTTTATATTTACGGAATTCCAGCCGATTCATTCAATATAATAAATGGTATAATTAAGCCAAACCAGCGGCTTTCCGACATTCTGCTCCCCCTTGGTATTTCAGGTTATGAGCTTGATCAGCTGACCAGAAATTCGAAGGAAGTATTTGACGTAAGGAAAATACGTGCACGGCATAATTATATAATACTTACCGATAACGACAGTGCCGCTAAAGTGAGGTATTTTATCTACGAACACGATCCTGATCTTTCATATATATTCAGTTTTAACGACTCACTAAAAATAACTGAATGGAAAACTGAATCATTATCTGTAATTCGGTTCAGTTCTTTCACCATTGAAACTTCACTTTGGGATGCAATGAAAAGAGCCGGGGTAAATCCGGAACTTGCTGTGACACTCTCCGACATTTTCGCATGGACAGTTGATTTTTTTGGACTGCAGCGGGGTGATAAATTCAAGGTAATCTATGAAGAAAAACAGATCCGTGATGATGTTACCCTTCCCGGAAGAATATATGCCGCAATG
Organism: Bacteroidales bacterium; assembly: GCA_049654745.1. GTDB lineage: Bacteria > Bacteroidota > Bacteroidia > Bacteroidales > VadinHA17 > LD21. The sequence continues at coordinate 561 of JBASIK010000223.1, read as the reverse complement.
TTTATCTCAGGTAACCGGGAATATATGGCGATTCCATTTGTTCAGGACAGTATCGAAAGTTATTATGATTATAACGGTGAAAGTCTTAAGAAGGCTTTTCTGCGAGCTCCGCTTAAATTCAGCAGGATAACTTCGCGATATTCGTCAGCCAGGCTTCATCCCATTTTAAGGATAGTGCGGCCGCACCATGGAATAGATTATGCAGCCCCAGTAGGAACGCCTGTTTATTCTGTGGGAGATGGAAGGGTAACTGAGACAGGACTTAACAAAGAATCGGGTAAATATGTCAGAATAAAACATAATAGTGTCTATTCAACAGCTTACCTGCATCTTAGCTCGTTCGGCAAAGGTATTACACCTGGAGCTTTTGTAAAACAGGGAGATATAATAGGTTATGTAGGAACGAGCGGATTATCAACGGGGCCACATCTCGATTTCAGATTTTACAAAAACGGCTATCCTGTCGACCCGCTTAAAGTTGAAGCACCACCGGTTGAACCAGTAAGAGAAGAAAATATTGAAAAATTCACCAAAATAAGACACGTAATAGCCCTTCTGTTG
>JBASIK010000222.1:0-2163 GCA_049654745.1 Bacteroidales bacterium | reverse complement strand
TGTTGCCCAGATGGTCCCTGAGGGAATACTCATACAGAAACCTCCGGGGCGACTGGGTGTAATCTGTTTTTCCATATCCCCTACAGGGAATTAATATGGCACGTTTATCCTGAGGCTATAATAAGTTTAAATCCGTGAATCTTCTTGCCATCTTTATAAAGATCCCATTTTTGGGGATAAATAATATCTGTTTCAAAGTCAAAAATATTTTTGATTTCTTTATTCCATTATTACTAGCAGTATTTTTGCACAAACATATAATTAAAGCGGTTTTAGTACCATATATATTACAACATCATGGACAGCTTTGGTAAAAAACTCAGGGAATGCAGGGAAGCTAAAGGGCTTTCACAGAAGGAACTGGCAAAGCAACTTGACACACATCATTCCATTATAGGTAAATATGAAGGGGATGAGATGCTGCCAAGCATTTAGACCGCTAAAAAACTGGCTGATGCTTTGGAAGTTTCTTTAGATTACCTGGTAGGGAAAATAGATCTGGAACTCGATGCAAGAACCATCAGAAGGATTGAGGAAGTTTCTAAAATGTCGGACGAAGATAAAAAACATGTGTACGCTTTCCTTGATGCGATTATTGCCAGAACAAGACTACAAGGCTTTGCATTATAAAAAAAAGCTCCGGGAACGGAGCTTTCTTATTGATATTATTTCTTGTTACACTCATTAATTGCCTTCTTTAGAAAGAATTTATTATCCTGAAATAAATAAAGCCATTCCGGATAATCTGCAATAAGTAGAATATCCGGTTTGTCATTTATCCAAAACTGTTTTTTAAATTGTTCCTGTTCAAATATATCTGGGAGTGTGTCGCAAAAAACAATAAACAAATGCTCACAGAAAAAATAATATCCAAAAGGATTGCCATAACGATTTGTTAATGCTATTTTTTTGTCGTGAACAGCTGCGATATCAATATAGGTGCTATCTCTTATCTCTGCAATAGTAACCCTGAAAACAATGGCTTTTGAATAATAATTACAATTCTTTAAACAACAAATTGAATTAGAAATTATTGAGTCAAACTGTTGACTTTTAATTGTCAATAAAGATAACTCTTTTAAATATCTACTATTTTGAGCATATAAATAACCACTGAAAATCAATGGAATAAACAAAAAATATTTAATAAATAATTTCATTATTTAACCTTTGGTGCTGTGATTTCAAATTCTGGTAAAAGTCCGGGTATAGAGTTCTTATCGAAAGGCGTATACTTGCCATCAATAGGAGTAAAAATATTGAATTTCGCTTTCGGATGCAATTTTTGAATCTCTGTAGCAAATCCCACATCTCCATAAGAAACCGTAGTTGTATTATTGTCATGACTATGGTCATTGCCTCTGTAAGTGTATGAAAAAAGTTGAGTATTATACAGGTGGCCACCGCCATAGTCGATGCCTTCTAAATGACTTGTTGTTAGATAGTTCAAGCCATTATCGCCTTCAATTCCTACCATTGATCGACTCCATTCAACTTTAGAATTTTTGGCGACAAATTCAAAAAGATTTTTCGCTTTATCATCCCCTCTAACTTTAAGCACATCATATTTATACCATTTATTATCATGAGGGTCTTTTACTGACTGGGAATATTTTTTGTCCAAGACGCCCTTATCTACAGTGATTGAGTTATTTTTCGTTCCATTATCCCAACTCTTCTTAGTATAAAGAACATCAAAATCATCGTTCGTCTTTTCAACCATAGTAATATTACCTTGATCATCAACAGTATAATTATCATCTAGTGCACCATTCGGATCAATTCGAACAATTGGGCTATTCTGGCAATAAGAGTACGGGTTAACCCAACTTCTGAGGTGTGCCATTGGGTCAACAACCATCCAACGCCCCAAAGATGGGTCATAAATACGTTCCCCGTAATCATACCAGTTCAGACTCTCAGATGTCATCTTCTCAGGGTTTATCTCTTTGCCATTATAAAGATACCTGTTTTGGGGATACAATGGTAAACCATATTCCGACTTTTTCATGATTAATCCGAATGGGTAATAACTGGCTTTCTGAATTATCTCAACTCCGCCCTGTAAATCTTTGCCCATAAAAACTACCCGCGTGTTGCCCAGATGGTCCCTGAGGGAATACTCATACAGAAACCTCCGGGGCGACTGGGTGTAATCTGTTT
>JBASIK010000221.1:0-2999 GCA_049654745.1 Bacteroidales bacterium | reverse complement strand
GGGTTAACCGGGTAGAAGCCCATCATGGCAAAGACCAGCCATGCCGACATCTGGCCTGCGTCCTCATTTCCACTAAGTCCGCCGGGGCCTGTACCATACTCTTCCTTAAGGATAGTCTGGGTCCATTTTTGTGTTTTATCGGGGCGCCCCGCCATTGCATACATGAACGGGATCTGGTGCCCTGGTTCATTACCGTGCCAGTAATGGCCTTCATCGAAGAATTTATCAAGTTTCATCAGGAATTGTGTCTGGCCGCCCATTGCCTTTATCAATCCCGGCACATCATGCGGTACGTACCATGTGTAATGGAACGGCGTTCCCTCGCAGATGTATTTTGCCCTGCTGAAAGGGTCAAAAGGTTCCACCCAGCGGCCGTCGGCATGGCGTCCACGCACAAAACCTGTTTCAGTGTCGAAAACATTCTTCCAGTTTTCTGACCGTTTCATCAGTATAGCTGAATCTTCGGTTTTTCCCAGGGCTCCTGCAAACAGTGCAAGTGCATAATCGTCGAAGGCGTATTCAAGGGTTCTCGAGACCTGTTCATTTTTATGGAATGCATCCCACACGCTGTCTTCCATGGGAATGTAACCATACTGGATATAGCTCTTTAGGGCTCTTCTTCCTTTGCCATCTTTATATTCATCGTCAGGTGGAGTTTCAAAAGCATTTTTGCGCATATAGAACCATGCCTGTTCTGTATCGAAGCCGGTGATCCCCTTGAGGTATGCACTTGCGATGGTTGTGCTTACGTGGTCGCCTATCATTGCGGAGGTGTAGTTTGCCCATAAAGGGAAGATTGGCATCCAGCCTCCCTGTTGTGCTTTCAATACAAGTGAGCGTACCATGTCGCGTGTCCGTTCAGGCTCTATGATAGTCAGCAGCGGGTGCAGAGCCCGGTAAGTGTCCCACATAGAAAAATCATCGTAATAGTCAAAACCGTCTGTTTTGCAGATTTTACCTCCCGAAGAAAAGCAGATATAACTGCCGTCAGCGTCGCTGGCGATGCGGGGGAGGATGTAGCAGTGGTATAATGCGGTGTAGAATTTTATTTTATCTTCTTCGGGACCATTTCTCACAATTATTTTACTGAGTGTCTGGTTCCAGACGTTTTCGCTTTCCCTGCGCACTGCGTCGAAGTCCCAGCCCGGTATCTCTTTTATCATGTTGTTACGGGCGGCTTCAGCGCCTGTAAAAGATGTGCCTGCCTTAACCAGTATTGTCTTTTCAGCACCGACACTAATTACAAGCTGCTGTTCATTTTTCAGGTATGAGACTTCCTGAAAAGGCTTGTCGGTTTTGATGACGAACCAGCCGCTGAAACCTGCGGGTTTCCCCCATCCCTGATAGATTCTGTGAACCGGGTTATAGCCTATTATCTCATTTTTTTCCCTGTCTATCCACACCTTGCCTTCTTTCTCGTCGCTGTTCATCCGTATGAGTATAAATCCTTCCGGTTTGCCCGGGAAGGTAAAACGCATCATTCCTGCTCTTGTGGTGCCGGTTATTTCAGCAGTTATTCCGAATGTGCTGAGGTTTATCCGGTAATAAGCCGGGGAGACTGTTTCGGATTTATGATTTAATGTTGAAACAGGGTTTACAGTTATGGTATCTGGTTTTGATGAAGTGAAGGGCATTATGGTGGCAGAACCGTATTCCTGCGTACAGCTGCCGCTCATCCAGTGGCTTCCACGGAAGCCTGTTAAATATTTATCGTTATAGTAGTATGGAGCCACGCATTTCGTTTCGGTGGTTCGTGTTTCGGGTGTCCATTGTGTCATGCCGAAGGGTCGTCCCACAGCGGGGAAGGTCTGACCTTTGTCTTCAGTTCCTGAGCCATGGCGACGGGCACTTTCGGTTGTGGCAGGGGCTGTGCCGATGAGGGGATTGACATACTGCAGGGGAGGCTGGGCAACCAGAGCTATAGACCAAACAAGGAAAATAAGATGGAATGTTATTTGCTTCGCTTCATTCATTGTTAATTTCAACTGAATTACTATTGAATTACTGCAGAATTACTATTGAATGACTTTCTTATTGTTCCCAGTCATCAGTTCTGAATGAAGATGCCGGCAGACCCTCGGTATTGAACAGATCACCTACAATAAAATCCTTGAAGGCATATCTGACGGCAACGGGCTGGGGCACCAGAGGTGAAAACAGGGTAATTCCGGCGTTGGTTATAAATGCTTTAGCCGGGAAAAACCTTCTGTTTGCTCCTGCCACCTCAAAACACGACAATTCTTTCCCGAAAGAAGTCAGTCCGTTTGGAGCATTGTCGAAAGTAAGGTAAACCAGACTGCCTTCAACCCTCATCTCTCTCAACACAGGGCCTTCGCAGGCAAATCCTTTCTTGCCGTATGTCTTTGCCAGAGCGAGATATGCCAGCCTGTCGCCGGCTGCCTTTTTGTTTGCAGGATGTATACAATCCTTTTCACCGGTGTCCATCACGCATGCCATTCCGAAATTTGGTATTGCAGTGGCAGCTTTAAGCTGTGCCTCACGAAGAAAAGCTGAATTGAATCCCTGTTCCCCATAATCATATGGTGCAATCTGGACATAGTACATCGGGAATTCTCCTATTCCCCATACCCTCCTCCAGTCGAGAGCCAGACCGGGCATCAGTTTCTGGTACTCTTTAGGCTCCTTGCGGTTTGCCTCACCCTGATACCATATTGCACCACGGATGCCGTAACCCACAATGGGATTAACCATTGCATTAAAGAGTACCGTTGGTGTTTGCTGGGAGAGTTTTTCAACTTTTGCTGTTTTGTCAGGCAGTTTTACCCATTCGAATGGTTTGAGTCCTTCCTCGCTCATCCATGGCTCAATGCGCGTACCGCCCCAGCTTGTACAGATAAGTCCGACAGGTACGTTCAGCGCTTTGTTGAGCATCAATCCGAAGAAGTAAGCAGTAGCGCTGAATTCAGCAACATTTTCAGGTTCACATAGTTTCCACTGGCCCTTGAAATCATCAAGTGGCGTCAGGCTCGTTGCATGGG
>JBASIK010000220.1:0-1924 GCA_049654745.1 Bacteroidales bacterium | reverse complement strand
TAATACTGCAAACCTTAATCAAAGTAAGAAGACGATTAAGATGCCACTTCTGACACTCAAATGGAATATTCAACGCAATCATCCAATAATAAATAAGCTCAGCTGTAACTTGCTCTCTACTTGTTTTGCTGGTTTTTTCATCCGAAAAATAAGTTGCGGTCATTGGGGCATTTATATAATTGTTAATCTCTTCAATGTTTTTATTTGTGAGATAATTGTAAACTTCTGGATCCACGTTTTGCGTGATTGTCATGCATTTTATATAATCTAAAGTTTCTTCACTGGTTTTTTCTTGTTTTGATAAAAAAGGTTTACACCATTTAGATTCCCATTTTGAAATAGAGACAAGGGAATGCTCCAGTTGTAATGTCTGTTCTTTTGTGGTAACGAATTCCTGTTTCCGCTCGTCCCATAATTCAACTGCTGGTATCGTAATTTGAAGCACCCCTCAACCCTCCATTATTTTACTGATTAATGTCAAAAAAAATTTAATTAATAGTTGTCTTGTTTAAATCTACAGGGATAATGCCGTTTACAAACTTAGCTGCCGCATCAGCATCTGTAGCTAATTCTATGAACAGCTGAGAGAATGCCTCAGTCTGAGAAAATGCCGTAGAGATTTCATCCGATTTGATAAATCTCTTTCCGTCTGGGCTCTTTTCTCCATATGCTTTAAGTATCAGCTCTTTGAAAACCTTAATAATTGCCGGAGCATCCTGAGCGGCAACAATCTTCTGAATCATTTCAGTCAAACCGCCTGCAGTACTCATTTCCATTTCCATGATCTCAGCCTTGTAAAGATTAAAGTAAAAGTCTTCAGTCCGCTCGTTACCGTTATAATCGGTATAAGTAATGGTTTTTTTCAACATGATAATTCTTCTCCTTTCAAATAATAAATAATAGGGAGCCGCCAGCCCATCACTGAATACGACTCCCGCAAAACAAATGGAATACTGTTAGATATAGACTGTCGCTTGTAAAGGTTCTCCCGAACTATCCAAAATCAATTCTTCAGACGAATCCATTAGATAACCATAGAATAGGTCAAACATGATGGGTTCCGCTGAAGATATCACAACCTCGCTGTCCTCAAGTTTATATATATAATCCCCTGCAGGCAGAGTAAAAGGGAACTTTAACGCCCCTCCTGTACCGCCTGCAAATCTCCATCTGGCCATTATTCGCTCACCACCGATATAACCGACTGTTCGACGAAATATATACTTATAGATGTTGTATTAAAATCTTGAGCCCATCCCTCTCCTAAAGGGACTCCTGTGGTATCCGTACAAGGTTGGCCGTCAGTACGGATACGGATACGGCCAGACTCACAGTACACTGTTATTTTTTTCGCTCCCTCTGCAGCTGTGTATGTTTTTACAGTGTTCGAAGGGTTTGTTTCTTGTAAAGACGATAGTTGTGCGCTACTGCCAGACAGTAAGTCTGCTATGTTCAAGATTGTGCCATTCTCTTTTATCATTCTCCCCGACTGGGGAGACATTCGATTAATATTTGTCATATACACCCCTCCTAATTATTTCTTTAATAGACCGTTGATTGTATTGGGTTTCCGATATTATCCAGAATCAATTCACCGTCTGAATCTCTTAAATACATATAGAATTGAAAAAGCTCTCTAATTTCCGAAATCAAAGGAAGTCTTGCTGTAGCATTAGAAGAACCATATAATACTTCTTCTATACCTCTTAAAACGTTTACTAAACCGGCTGATTTAAATTTTGTAGAGTCAAGAACCAAAAACGCAGTCGGTTTAAAGCCAGTCACAGAAACAGGAATTGTAGTTATTTCCCAAGAGAAAGTGATAGCTTCTGGGCTATCATTAATAGTGGAATAACCCTTCTCGGAAGAAGAAGAAACGAGGCAATCATAAATAAGATGAATCTTATATCCATAATCGGTCCCA
>JBASIK010000219.1:0-2266 GCA_049654745.1 Bacteroidales bacterium | reverse complement strand
GCTATAGGGCATGAGGCATGCAGGAAAGGATATTCGGTCTTTTTTGTAAAGGCGGTGAAGATGTTCAGACATCTACTGGCAGCAAGGGCTGATCACTCATGGGAAAAACAGATGAAGAAATACCTTTACCCTGATGTACTGATTATCGATGATTTCGGGCTTACGGCATTAAATTCCATCCAAGCTGAAGACTTCTATGAGATTGTATCAGAGCGCCATCTGAAATCATCGATACTTATTACAAGCAACAGACCGCCTCAAGACTGGGTAGCATTGTTCCCTGATCCGGTGGTGGCAAATTCGGCCCTGGTAGTGGGGAATTAACTTGGTCCTTGACAGATAAAAAATACAGAAAGTCGGGGTGTTGTAAAGGTCTTGATTCTGATAAGAACTTGTTTCACCCTGTAGCAAGCAGGCTGTCCGACAATTCCCTGTCTTTTTTTGCATAGTGTCGCTCATCAGCAGAACTGATATTGTAAACATACCTGACTTGGCAGTAAAGGAGAGGTGAACCCATCGGATTTACCATTTTTATCTCTTATCTTTGCCCATATTCTTTTTATATTTACCGCTGCACAGATAAGTTGGAACTCTCCTCTTACAGTCTTTAATCCTCTGGTCAGGAATGTCCTCATCCCTTTATTTTCTTTTATGTCTCCAAACACAGGTTCAATTATTTGTTGCCGTAATTTGTATATCTCTTTTGCTTTGTTAGTTGCCATCTTGGCTGTCATGGCATTTCTTTGCATTTCATGGGGGAACATCTTGATATGCCGGATGCCATCCTTTCTGCCGGTACATTGTTTCTGTTTACTACAGATTAAACATGCCTGTCCTCTATAGAGTTTCACCATTTTGTTTTTCTGTCGGTCATAGTTTTTCCCTATAAACGATAATTGTTGTCCCATTGGACACATATATACGTTTCTTTCCGGATTGTATCTGAAGTTCTTTTTGTCGTAGGGATTCTTTGCTTTACCGATGTTGTTGTCAGGTATATATCCATCAATTTTATTGTCCGACAAAAATTTAATGTTTTCGCCTTCAAAATATCCGGAATCACATGCCCATATTGTATTTATCCCAAGTTTTCCTACATTGGCTTCCGTCTGTTGTATTTGAGGTATTAACTGTTTGTAGTCAGTACTGTTATTGCAGACTTCATTTGACAGTATAATTCCGTTTTTAGATGTCTTTATCTGACAGTTATATGTCAACTCTATTTTGCCACTCCTGGTTTTCATGAAGCGGCTTTCCGGATCGGTCATACTTACTTGTTTTGCCTTATCTGTTTTCATTGATTGCATTGCCTGCTGCAAGATAGTTGTTCCTTTGACATCTTTTTCCTTTAGCTTTTTGATGTAGTATTGAGCTGCTTTTCTTATAGTTACTTTGTTTATGTTGGTAGGCTGGTCTGCCTCGTCTTCTATTGAATCTTGTCTTTCCCATTCTTGGAGTTCTTGTTCTACGAAATTCATCAGCACTTTCATTTCTTGTTCATTCATCACAGCTCGGTTGGATGCGTTGGCTTTTATCTTGCTTCCGTCTGTACAAATATACGACAGATCTAATATCCCTTCTTCTTTTGCAAAGCTCACGGTGTGCTTGAATACCTCTTTGAGTAGTTCGGGATTATTTTTTCTAAAATCGCTTATTGTCCTGAAGTCGGGAGACAGTTTCTCTGATAAATAGATGTATACGATATTTTCCCTGCTATTTCTGGCAAGTCTTCTTGAAGATCGTATTCTGTCTATTATTCCCATAATGAGTATTTTAAGAAGCACTCTGGGGTGATATGCCGGATGACCGGCACCTGAATATTTTATGTCAAATGGAGTATAATCAAGCGATTCCACAAGACCTTCTACTAAATAACATATGTGGTTTTCGGGTATCATGTCCTCTATGCTTGGCGGCAGAAGCCATGCCTGCCCTTTGTAAGATTGTATGTATGCGATAGAATGTTCCCTAGCCTTTAGATTTACTCTTATTCTACCCTAGATCGCATCATAATTGTCGGACAGCCTGCAAGCTACAGGGAATTATCAAGTTAAAGACGTTTCTATGTTCGGGGTTTAATTTCTTATTCCCTTGCCCCCTGGAACCCTCGAATCCTTGAACCCACCTATATTGAATTTTCGCTTGACATAACTGACATAATTTATCATAATATAGTCAGTTTAGTGACCGTATTAGGTGAATATGTATATACCGCAAAAGCAGTTAGAGAACCTTAAAAAACTGGTTGCCCCGGGAAAGGTAGCGG